>JAGBQS010000238.1 GCA_017632695.1 Bacteroidales bacterium | reverse complement strand
GCCCAGAATGCCCGTATATCGCATGCCGGCCTGTGTCGGATAATCGGTCATAAAGCCGCCTTTGGGATAGTTTGTTCCCTCATATCTGGCAAGCATGCGCGTATAGATGGTATTTCGGGCAGCAACCAGTTTTTCGAAGGCTTTGCTGCTGTATTTGTCTTTCGAACGTGTGCCGCCGAAGCTTGATCCCAAAGCGATGGTCGTCATCTGGAAGGATCCGGATTTCGTGATGGCCAGATCCTCGAACATGAACTGGTGGCTTTGCTTCTCATTGTGCTTCCAGGTGCCCGTGAGGTTGATCTTGAAGCCTGGCAGCGGTTCAAGAGTTGCCCCGTAGCTGAAATCTCTGGTTTCGCTGTAAATGGCAGGAGTGGTGAGCGAGTCGTTCACAATCAGCCAGCCGTTGTCAATAGCCTTGTCCGTAAATGTTTCTCCGCCTTCAAAGCCGAAGGCAAAGCCCAGACCCGGGGCAAGCGTGCTGCCCGAATTGTTCTGGCCGAAGAAGTCGCCTGCGTTCATCCTGTACGAAGGCAGGTAGGTGTCGCGTTTGTACTTGTAGCTGACATTGACGTTGCGCACCATCATCAGGACGCGCGCTACGGCCTGCGAATTCTTGTACCATCGTTCGTCGTCCAACGGTTTGTCGGCCTTGATCGAAAGGTCAAGCTTCAGGCTGTCCTTGATGTGGAAGCGAATGTTGTTGGCATCCGTCTTGCGTCCTTTCAGCCTGTAAGTCTTGCCGGTTTCGGCATCCTTAGCCGTAATGATCAGCCTGCGGGTGTTGAGGTTGTGCTTCAGTGTCAGCGTCGTATCGCCGCTCAGCGAGAGGGTCTGCTTGAATTCCTTCGCTTTTTTAGGCGCAACGGTTTTCTTGGCCGGAGCCTGACGTGTAGTGGACTTCCGGCTGGTGGTGGTCTTGGTCTTGAACCGGTCGTTGGCTTTCTTCAGGAAGGCCGACTTGTTGTAGAGCTTCTCCAGATTGAACTTGATGTCGCCCTGATAGCTGCCCTGGTTCTGCAGGGTACCGCCGGTTTCTGTATCTTCGTCGATGACGGTGCCTCGCTGCCATTCGTACGTACCTTTATATTTGGCTGTAGCCGTAATCCAGTCGGTGTACGTCAGACTGCTGATCGGGATGTTCCAGGTCGCATCGAAGGTCTGGTTGTAGCTGACGGGCGTGCCCAGCTTCCAAAGCTGCATGCCGATGGTGTCCTTCCAGGCCTCGAACTCCTCCGGATAGAGGTTCTTGTTGACAGGAGCATCCGGTTCGTCGATGCGGGCGTTGGTGGCGCTGTTGAAGTTCAGTTTGATGGTCTTGGTCAGATCCCATGAGATGGCCGTCTGACGCATCCAGGTAAATGTCTTCGAGTAGGTTACCGGGATGGTGTAGTCCGACTCGTAGGTTTCCACGTTGCGTAACTGTTCCTCGTGATAGGTACGGTTCCAGTTGCTCGACAGGCTGATGCTGTTGGGCAACCAGTTCAACTGGAAATCGGTAAGCAGCTTCTGCTTCTTTTTGTTTTGTGCCTGAGGTTTTAAGGCCTTCTTCTGGGGCTGTTCTTCGGCTTCTTTTTTGTTTTTCTTCGAAGGTTTCTTGCCGGCGCTTTCGTCCTTTTTATCCTCGAACGGCTTCCAGGGCTTGAAGTACGGGCTCCATTGGTAGTTGATGGAAGCCTTGTAGGTATCGTCGTGCTCGTATTCGGTGGTCGGATCGTGAGCCTTCTTGCGGTTCTGCGAGTAACTCATCGAGATGTTGGCAGGATCCCACGGCATGGAGTGCTTGCTCTTTACGTTGAATTTTACACCCGAAAGCGAGAGGGATGTGGTCTGGTCGACGGTCTGTACCAGGTTTCGGATGGAATCTTTTTCCCGTTCGGTACTGTACGAGTCGAGCGTTTCTTCCAGAAGCAGGTCTTCATTGTAGGGGTCGTATTTCGGCGTAGTGGTCGATTTGCTCCGGCTGTAATAGAACGGAGCCGTCAGCTTGAGCTGCGACGGCAGCCACTTGCCCAAGTCGGTCTGTCCGCTCACGGTGTACTGCCAGTCTTCGGTCAGGCTGCGGTCGGCGGCACTCTGCTCGATGCTTCCCCATCCGACAGAGGTGTAGCTGCCTGCGGCATTGATGGTTGCCAGATCGGACACACGCAGACTGGCGTTACCTTTGGCAGCCCAGCCTCCGCTTTCGTCGATGCCCTGCAGACGGAGTTCGTTAACCCAGACTTTGCCCGACTTTACGGTACGTCCGTTGTTGCGCACACCGATCATGATGACCGATACCTCGCTGAGGGTCGGATTACCGATTACGGACATCTTGTTGGCGCGGTTGTCCGAGTCGTATTTGCTGTACAGCGTGGTATAGGTAACGCTCGACAGGCTCTTCTGTTTCTCTGTGTTGCGCTCCTTCTTCAGCGTGGTGAGTTTGCTGAGGGACAGATCGATCATGTTGCTTTCCGGCCATACTTTCTTGCGGTCGCTGGTACTGTTGTTATTATAGGTACCTGCAGGAGTAAGGTCGACGGGCACTTCGTATTCGTAGTAATTGTCCTTGTAGTCGGAGCCCAGACGGATAAAGACGCTCAGTTCGCCGTCGCCCAGCGACGTCTCGTTGTTCACCAGCGCCTCGCCGTGCACAAACAGCTGGATGTTCTCGTACTGGCGCATATCCATGCCCGAGTTCTTGTAAACGGCTACTGCATCGTGCGGCTCCAGTCCCTCGATGGTCATAACCATTGCCTGTTCGTTCAGCTGGGTGGAGGTTGACTGTCCGGGGTCTACAATACGGTCAACGCCTGGGGGAAGGACGTAGTTGACCGGGTAGGAGCCTGCGTTTTCCTCGATGTTGACGGTCGATGTTGCCAAGGTTCCGGTTCCTGCAACCGTATAGCCGCGGTCGGCCAGCGAGGCGGCTGTATAGTTGCGCCAGTCGGAGCGGACCAGTTCGAGGGTGGCGAAGCGGAGGGTCTGTTCCTGCTGCCAGCCGGTCATGAACATACGCATGAAGCGGATGGACTTGAAGTTGGAAATCGTTCCTACTTTCTTGTCGTATTCCGAGATCGGGATGCGGAACTGATACCATTTGACGGTTTCGGTCTTGCCGTTGCGCAGGCGGACCGATGTCTCGCTGACGCTCTCGATGTAGTTCGAGCCGGCTGTCATATCTTCCGGACGCAGCGAAACGTGATACTGGAAGTAGCGTTCGTACTCATTCAGCGTATTGTCCGAATTGATGTCTTCCACATCGGGCGATGTGGTAGCAGCCGTAGCATATTTCTCCGTACTCTCGGACGTACTCTTCGAGTTGCCTTCCGTTCCGTTGAAGTGCTTGTAACGGTTCAGGATGGAAACCTTGTCGTTGTCCAGGTCCGAACCGCGGAAGTAATGGAAATCATCGCCTGCCGGGTCGTTCAGGGGCGAATAGGCATCGTTCTGCCAGCGGCTCAGGGTCTCGGCATTCACCTTGCCCATAACCTGTTCCCGATAGTTCTGGTAGGTCGGGAAGGTAAGCTCATCCTCGTCCTTCAGACCGTCGAAGCCCACGTCCTGATTGGTGCGGCTGCCCGAACTGTTGTCGAAGGCATAGACCGTCGAACTGCGACGGCTCACGCGACCCCATACCGTACGCGAGGTATAGAGTGTGTCTCCGTCGGCATCCAGACCGTTCTCAAAACCTTTCATGCCATCCTTCAGAATATCTTCGGAAATTTCGCCGATGTTGAAGTAGAGGTCGCCGCCCTGGTTGTTCAACGTATCGTTGATGAACGGATCCATGAGCCAGAACTCGATGTATTCGTAGTTGGCATTCTCGAAGTTCGTAACGTCCATCGAACGCATGATGCCGCCCCAGCGCTGTTCCGGATTCGTCAGCTGACCGTTTTCGTCCATACCGTCCGTATCCACGTTGTAGGGACCGCGTTCCGTCGGGTAGAAGGTGAGGTTCAGAACATCCAGGATGCCTGTTTCGCCGTAGGTCAGTTCCTTGTTCGGATAAATCTCGTCGTAGGTTACCTGGCGGACACGATGATCCGAGAGCTGTTCCAGGTCGTTCTTGATGTGACCCGGCGTCAGGCTCGATGACTGCGAAGTGAACATACGGTCGATGCTGTACCACGACAGCAGGGCGCGGTTCTTGCCGTAACCGGTATTGTTGCTGAGCGATGCTTCGGGAAGAGGGCTGTCGGGCTGTCGTCGTAAGGTGTAGAGGCCAGATGCCATTGGCTGGCCGACGAGATGTCGGTCGATGATTCCGAGTTCTCGAAGTCGTCGATGTACACGTTGCCCGACGTGCCGATTTCGTCATTGTGGCCAGCTACCAGCTGGGCAAACTCGCCCTGAATGGAGAAGTTCGACGGAGCGGTAGCCTTGATCCAGGGAATAGCACCGACGGCATTCGTCAGCCACATGAAGTCCTTGTTCCACTTGAAGTTTACGCCGTACATCGTGTTGTTGATCGGGATGTCGGTATTGGAAACTTTCTTGACCAGCGGTTTCTCGTGCAGGTTGATGACGGTGGCTCCGAACGAAAGGTCCTTCGAGTATTCGTACTGGAGGTCGACACCCATCATCGTCTTGCGCTGCATGCTGTAGTTGTCCTGATCTTCCAGCTGAACGCTTACGGCGGTACCGCTCTCAATGATGCTTTCGTTGAGAATGGTCACGATACCCATGTTGTAGTCAACCGTATAGTCGCTGTTCTCTACCAGCGTGGTTCCGCCGGCCGTTACGATCACGCTGCCTCGGGCCACGTTGGTGGCACCCAGGTTGATCTCGGCACCGCTCGAAGCCACATATTCGCCTTTCAGACGGAACTTGTTCTTTTCGGCAATCTGTTCGGCAACGGTCAGGGTGCTGTCGTACAGTTCCTGGTAACAGTAGCGTTCGGCCAACGCTTCGCTGTCCAGCACCTTTGCCAGATGGCTGCCGAACGGTTCCACGACAGGGAAGATGATGCGGCCCGACGAGGTGTTGACCGTATAGCCGGACACGAAGTCGAACTGTCCGTCCGAATGGCTTTCGTTGTTGGCATTCAGGCGGTCCAGGTTCATCACCTTGATGAGCAGCTGCTGTGCGATGGGGCCTTCGTTGATGTAGTTTGTGTAGACGCCCACCGTATCGCTCATGTACTGAACCTGCATGGTGAAGCTGTTTTTCTGCAGGTTGGTAACGCCTAACGAGTAGATATTCTTCATCATCAGGTCCCAGAGCGGGACAGAGGGGTTGCCTGCCGTTGCTTTCAGCAGTTTTACTACCAGGGTCTGCGTGGTGTTGCCGGTATTGTCGGTACTGAATTCGCCCACCTGATAGGTTTTGCCGCCTTTGGTGTACTGGAAGGCGACCGCCAGCACCATATCATCGTCCAGCTTGGTCTTGAGCGAGAGGTATCCCAGACTGGAGTTCAGCGTGTACTCGCTCGAACTCAGCAGGCGTGCCGATTCCACTTTCTCGTAGTCCGTTCCGCCCGTCACACCCTGAGACTCCAGACCGGCCATAGCGGTGGTGACGTTCGTGATGTCGCGGATGTCGCTATAGCTGCCCGTAATGGTTTCATAGAGGTTGTTGGCTTTGTTCTCGGGGTAGCCGGTACTGCTTTGCGAGCTCCAGGCACTGTTGCCGATATGTTCGCCTTCGCCCAGATCCATAAAGGCCAGGATGTTGCGGGCATTGTCGTACGAACCTTTCTTGTTGGTCACCCACACCTCGATCTTGGTAATCTCCACGCCCGAAGCGATGAGCGGCAGCTTCGACATGTTCTGGTCGTAGGTATCGCGGAAGTAATGGGCCAGGAAGAAGTGGCGGTTCTCGTCGTACTGGTCGGCCATGATTTCGTAACTGCGTTTGGTCGATCCTCCCTTGCTCGAAACCGTCTTGCTGGTGCTTTCCTGTTTGGCGAGCAGGGCGGTGACGTTCAGTTTGCCGAATTTCAGTTTGGTCTTCATACCGAACAGCGACTGGCCGCCCGTAATCAGGCTGTTGCCCGTTGTCATCGAGACGTTGCCGGCTTCCAGATCCTGAATGATTTCGTCCTCATCGCCCTGATAGGCCAGTTTGAACTGGTTGGCGTCGAAGTCGAAGGTGGCTTCGGTGTTGTAGTTCAGGTTGAAGCTCATCTTCGAGCCGATGGAGGCTGTCATGTTCAGCTGGATATCCTCGTCGAAGTCGAAGGTCTTCTGGTCGCGGGCACGTTCCGAAAGGGTAGGATTGTCAATCTTATTGCGCTTCATACCCATGCTCAGGCTGGCCGAACCTTGGGTTTTGACGCGGATGCCGCCTTTGCCGAAAATCTTTTCGGCCGGCCCCAGACTGAAGGTCATATCCAGGAGGTCGATGCCGTTACCGCCTTCGTATTCGTCCCAGGCTTTTTTGTCGAGGTCGCGGAAATAGGCGGCACGTACGGCCCGTTCCGTATAGTCTTTGTATTCCTGTTTGGTGAGCGAGATGGTATAGCCTACCTGCTGTTCTCCGATCTTGGTGCGGATCAGGTAGCGGTCGTTTTTCCAGTCGTATTCAATCTCTTCCTTGATGTTCTTGGGGTTGCGCAGGTCGCCCGGATATTTCTTCTGCTTGCCCTGAATATCGTCCACAACGGTAGGCGATACATCCCAGCGGGCTTTTCCTTCGGGCTTGACTTCTTCCGTCTTCTCGTCTTCCTCCTCATCGGGCACACGGATGCTCTGCACCATAGGCGCAGCCAAGGCGGCACTTCCAAGCAGAAGCGCGCCCATCAGAAATGCTGTGGTCCAACGGGAAGATCTCTTTCTCATCGTTTTTTTACTCTCCCGTGAGGAAAATTTTATTCTTCCACGGAGAAAATAATTTTCTCTAACTGGGGAGAAAAATTTCTCTAACTGGGAAAATATTTTTCCTCTGTTATCAGATATATTTCTCACACGGGATAAAATATAAACGTATGTAAGGGCTTTTTATTGTTTCCGACTTCTTTTTAAAGTTGAGAAAATGCTTTTTTTAGCAATCCGGTCGGCGTTCGGATCGGCCCGGATGTGTGCTTTGGAATCTTTGTTTTAATAGTTTGAAATATTACAATAACTTGGAGAAAATCCGGAACGCTGAAATTGTCCAAGGAACAGGCGAAATCTGTAATTGATGGATAGGTTTTGGAAATTGAAAAAAGTAAGTGTCTGGAAATGCAATTTAGTCACAAAATTAGTCAAAAATGTGACCGGTATTTAAAATATTATCAACAAATATATACTACCGTAGGTACCGCTTACGCGGGAGCCCTGTCGGGGAATGGCTTGCCGGAACAGCCTGCCAAAAAGGAACCGACCGGTCTTTTTCCGGCATACCGCTTTAGCCTGTCAATGCCTGATAGCGGTCCATTACGTTATAGCTGCCAGATACACAATGGTCCGCAGGTCCGGAACTTTATGGCTGCTTTTTCCTCGCGCGAAACGAACCATAAAATTTTCTGGTTGATTTTTCCTTGCGCGAAACGAACCATAAAGTTTTATAGTAGCTTTCGCCTTTTTCGAAACGAACCATAAAGTTTTATGGTAGCTTTCGCCTTTTTCGAAACGAAGTATAAAATTTTATAGTTGCTTTCGAAAAGTTCTGAACGTACATCGTACATCAAAACCTGGAAAATACGGTCGTGTTTCGGGCGATAATGTGAAAAAATCGTGCAAAAAGGGTGGAAAAACGTTAAACTTTACGTTTTTGTACGCTTTTATTTGGTTTTTTTGCTAAAAATACGTAAATTTGCGCGGTCATTAAAGAGTATTTCTTTAAAAATTTTATCCATGATACTGAAGAAAACAATTACTTTGCTGCTTATAGCAGGACTTACTTTGCCAGCTTTGGCCGACGATATCGTTGCCTTTCCGGGAGCTCAGGGATGGGGCCGGTTTGCCAAAGGTGCACGCGTCTCTTCAAATCCGACGGTTTATCATGTTACGAACCTTAACGATTCAGGTACAGGTTCTCTGCGCGATGCCGTTTCGCAGTCCAACCGTAGTGTTGTGTTCGACGTGAGCGGCGTGATCCGCATCAGCAGCCGCATCGTCTTCTCGAGCAACATCTATGTAGCCGGACAGACAGCCCCGGGCGAGGGTATCACCGTGTATGGTAACGGTGTTTCGTTCTCGGGCGCCTCGAACATCATTTGCCGCTATCTGCGAATCCGCATGGGACATGTGGGCGATTCCGGCAAGGACTGTGCGGGCATTTCGAGTGGTACGAACATGATTTTCGACCATTGCTCGTTCTCGTGGGGTCTGGACGAGACTTTCTCCATCAATCCTGACGGCAAGGGAGACCTGCACGACATTACTCTGATGAACTGTATCTTCGGACAGGGTCTGATGACCCACTCCGCAGGCGGTCTGATGCAGGCCGATTACATTACCCTGTACCGCAATCTTTACATCGACAACTCTACCCGTAACAACAAGATGAAGGGTATCAACCAATATGCCAACAACGTAGTTTACAACTGGAGCAACGGCTGCTACATCATGGGCGGCGACTCTGAGGGAACCAGCTATGTGAACATCGAGAGCAACTGTTTCATCAACGGTCCGAGCGGCGGCGGAAACTGCTTCGGCGGCGCCAACGAGAAGTTCCATGTATATGGCAACGACAACTGGCAGGACAGCAACAAGGACGGCGTTTACAACCCGATTCTGGTGACCGATTACAGCGCTGCCACCCGCGAAACCGTACCATACGACTATCCGGAGCTGGACCTGTATCCGGGCAACGAACTCATTGAGCGGAATATCCCGACCGTTGGAGCTTCACTGCCTTATCGCGACCAGAGCGACTGCTACATGATCGACGAACTGATGTCGTTCGGCAAGAAGGGCGCCCTGATCTCGAACGAGGAGAACCTCGCTATCGGCTCGCCTTCAACCTGGGCCTGGTGGTCGGGCACCAGGCGTACAGATACCGATGGCGACGGTATGCCCGATGAATGGGAGGATGCCAACGGAACCGACAAGACTAAGGCCGATGCTACCGTAAAGGCAGCCAACGGCTATCTGAACATTGAAAACTATATCAATTCCATTACCGCCGACGACCGTCAGTTCTTCCTGCGTCGTCCGATTACCCTTTCGTACACCAGTACATCGAGCACCATTACCCTCTCCTGGCGCGACTATACCTATGCCGAAGAGGGCTTCCGTGTGCTTTATAAAGGCGCCGGTGATACCGAATACCGCGAGGCAGGAATCACCGATGCCAATGCCACTTCGTTTGTCATTAAGGGTCTGGCCGACGGACAGAGCTTTGATGTGCGTGTCTGCGCCTTTGCCAGTCACAACGATGCTGAAGTGATCTCCGAATATGCTACGGCTGTCTGCAAGACCCGTCCGGTAGAGGTGGGAGTCATCGATATCGACAGCTATGAACCGACCGTCACCAACAGCACAGCGGTGCCCGAAGGCGCTGCGTTGCTGCTTACCACCGACGAGGAACTGGAATACACCCTGACTTCGGCCATCAGTCCGGCTTCGGTTGTAGCAACCGGTAAGGGCGTGATTACCGTTAAGGGTGCTGCCATAAGCGGAACAGGCACTACGGTTAACAAGGGCGATGAAGGAACGCTCCGCATGCTTTGCACTACCAACTCCTATACGGGAGCAACCGTTCTGCACAATGGCGTGCTCGAGTTCAACAGCATTGCCAACGGTGGCGTGAACTCGGCCATCGGTGCCAGTCAGGAATTTGCCCAGAACTGGATTATGGATGGCGGTACCTACCGATATGTCGGAACGAGCGCAACCACTAACCGAAGCGCACGTCTGACCAATCCGACTACGCTCGAGATTACCAACGGCAAGACTGTCACGATGAACGGAACCATCGAGGGAGTCGGCGATAATCAGGAATTCACGTTGGACGGCGACGGACAGCTGACCGTCGGTACAACCTCGTTCTTCGGTTATACAGGCCCGACCGTCCTGAAGGGCGGTACGCTCTATCTTTCGACAGTCGATATCGCCAAGAACGGCATCGGTTCATCTTCCAAACTGGTAATGGCCGGCGGTAAGCTGGCAACCAAGGGCGAATCGACGAACTACGAGACCTATTCGTTCCCGATGGAAGTGGAGGAGAATACGACCAGCGTCTTTGCTCCCAACCGCAACTGCTACATGAAGAACAAGCTGACGGGTGCCGGAACGCTCGAAATCCAGATTCCGTACCTGCGAGAATACTTTAATTGCAATGTAACAGAATTTACCGGCAAACTGGTTGTAAACGGACTGAACGGATCGGACGGCTCGCTGTTTGTGGCCGAAAGCCGCTTCAACATGCCAACCACCCAGGTCTACCTTGAGGGTGCCGGCAAGACCTATATGTGCGCCTGGTCTACCAACGCCGACAACTATGTGGGCGGTATTTCAGGCGACGCAGGAACCTACCTGATCGGTTCTTCGAAGAGCACCAAGGGATTTACCTGCTCATGGACTGTGGGCGGTTCCAACTCCGACGAGACCTTTAACGGTGTCATCACGAATCTGCCGGCCGGTCTGAACAAGGCTTATACCGGAACGGTCAATATTACCAAGGTGGGAACCGGTCTGTGGCGACTGAACGGTACCAACGATTATGCCGGAACAACCCAGGTGAAGGGCGGTACGCTGATTGTGAACGGCAAACATACCGGAACGGCTTCCTATACGGTTTCCGACGAAGCCGTACTGCGCGGCACGGGCTCTATCCCGAGCGCACCGATCCTCATTGAAAAGGGTGCAACCCTGGCTGCCGGCGATACTTTGGTTGCCAACCATAAGTTTACCATCGGCGGTTATCTGACTGTGAAGAACGGCGCAACCGTCGAGGTTCCGGTAAGCTACTACGGCTTGGCTGTCAAGAGCAACAGTTTTGCCATCGGCAATGCAACCTTGGGCGATGATGTAACCTTGAAGATCGACCTCACCAATGTGGAGGGTACGCTGCCGCTCAACAGCGCCATCACGGTATTCAGCACGATGGGAACCATCAACGGCAAGTTCAACAGCGTGGAGCCTGCCGTACCTGCCGAAGGACAGAAGTGGGATCTGACCCGGCTTTACACCGATGGCAAGATCTATGTGCGCGATGAAAGCTTCAACAGCGACGATGTTTCTTATGCAGAAGCATCGTGGTTCGACGAGAGCCAGATTGCCTCAGACGGTTTCTTCTGGTTCGATGCCGATCATGAGGCAGCCGTCAACCGGATGATTGCCGATGGAGACATCGTGTTCGATGCCAACGGCAAGTCATCGTTTGTCCCGGCTTACACGGCAACAGGTTCTACCCATAACGGCGGATTGAAGGTGAACAACACCAACGGAGAGATTATTTTCCGGGCCGAACGCAAGTTCATGAGTGCCAGGTTCTCGTTCTACCGGGCAGGAACAGCCGCAATGACGGGTTCCGTATGGGCAAGTACCGACGGAGAGACCTACACGAAGATCGGCGACATTGCAGGCGATCCGAAGACCGAAGTGGTCATCGACTTCAGCGAAGCCCTGAAGGGTAAGGACTACTGCTTCCTCAAGATCCTTGACGGAACCAGTTCCCCGCTTTACATTCAGGGTGCAGCCATTACGTACGAGAAGATGTTTACCGGACTGGATGTCATAGAGACTGAAACAGCCGGAAACGCACAGACCTACGACTTGTCCGGCCGCAAGGCTGGCAGGAACGCCAGGGGCGTGCTGATCCGGAATGGAAGTATGCGCGTGCAGTATTAGCGCGCGTGTACGTACATTAATTTATTCGGAATTTGTAAACTCACATTTCTCATTTCTGAAAACATATTTTCAGCTAATACAACTTAACAATCATATATTCATGTACAACAATTCTATTATGCCCAAATGTGGAAAGCTGTTGCTGGCAATGTCGGCGGCTTTGCTCGGCCTGAACTCGTGTCAGGACGATCTGAGCGAGGACAGTCATTACCAGACACCCAGCTTTTTGGCCGGCAATGCGCTTGAAGTACTCAATAAGTCATTCGAGGGTCATACGTTCAAGACATTTTTGCGCGGCATTGAGTTGGTAGGTTACAATGATGTGGTCGACAGTCAGATTCTGACCGTGCTGGCGCCAACCGACGAGGCTTTTGATGCCTTCCTGAAGGAAAAAGGCTATGCCAGCATCGAAGATCTGTATTATTCCGACCCGGCCTACACCACTCAGCTGATTACTTATCACCTGCTTTATTACGCAATGGATTGGGAGAAGATGACCAACTTCCGTCCGCAGGAAGGCGATGGCGCTACCGAAAGCCAGAAGGCCGTTCAGGCTGGTATGTATAATCGCTACCGCACCCGTAGCGTGGCAGAAGAGGAGCGCATCTTTGCATCTGATCCGACCATCAACGATACGATTACGGTGGTACATTACGACCGGTACCTGACCGTATTCTCCGAGAAACTTTTTGCCACCTTGGGCATAGATGCAGCCAAGAACTACAACTATTTCTTCCCGAACACCGAATGGAACCCGAAGCATCTGGCCAACGGTTTCAATGTGATGAATGCAGCCGTACTCGATACGTTTTCCGTTGTAACCGATAACGGTTATCTG
The DNA here is from genome assembly GCA_017632695.1 of Bacteroidales bacterium. Taxonomy (GTDB): domain Bacteria; phylum Bacteroidota; class Bacteroidia; order Bacteroidales; family UBA3663; genus Liminaster. Next base: position 12,464 of record JAGBQS010000238.1, on the reverse strand, counting down.
TATCATATCGATCATGTGATCGAGCCGGTCGGCACTATTTACGAAGAGTTGGCTGCCCGCAGCAACTATCAGCTGGTGAAATCGCTTTTCGATGAAGACAGCTATTATCTGGAAGATGATGTCGAATCGGATAACCGCGGCTACACGGTTTATTCCCATCTGTTCCGCGGTTTGCCGAATATCGCTTCCGAGTGGCCGTCGTCCAACTATCTGTTGTTTACCACCAATTCCTTCAATTCGTACAACCTCTTTATCCCTACCGATGAGGCCATGCGAAAGATGTTCTCGGAGTATTGGGAGGCCGGAAGCGGCTACAATAGCATTGAGGATCTGAATCCGCTGATCAAACAGATTCTTTTGTTTGAGTGCGTAGGTACGATGGAGTTTGGCGGCAATCGTCAGACGCTGTATATGTGCTATCCGGAATTAATCACCACAGGAAAGGTGCAGTCGGCATTCGGAACAACCGTCGAGACCGATCCGTCAGACTTCGATGCCAACCTGCTTTGCAACAACGGTGTGATTTTCGGTTCTTCGAAGATGGATGTTCCGGGCGTATTCTCGTCGGTGGCAGGTCCTGCCTTCAAGGATGTGAAATACCTGCCTTATCTGTATGTTCTGAACGGAGCAGACCTGTTGCTTTCGCTTTCATCGAAGGAGTCTGATTTCATCACTCTGATTCCGGATACCGCCCAGTTTACGCACAACGATCCTGCCATGCGTCTGTTCCGCAGCACTACATCGGGTACTGTTACCTATTCTTTGCAGCAGTGGAACGACGAGGCTGCCGACTATGTCTCTTTGGGAACTTCGGCCATGCGCGATATGGCGAACATGCATACCTCGACCGATGCAACCGAACTGAAGCCGACCGGCACACAGGTTGTCGAGTCGAACGTTTCGTTCAACTACTGGTTTGTCAAGGACGGCAAGATTACAACCAACGCCCTGTTCAACCAGCATCTGAACCCATCGTTCAACGAGGAGATCTGGTATCCGTTCGAGGAGATCAAGCGGACCTCGACAGGCGAGGGCTGGAGTAACGGCAAGGCTTATACCTATCATTATCCGGGCGTTTACCAGTCGGCTTCGGGCAACAGCCTTGAGAAGGAACTGTCGCAGAACAACGACCGTAACTATCCTTATTATTGCTTTGTGCAGCTGCTGCAGAAAGCCGGTCTGGCTTCCAACGGCCGGTTTGACGGCATGCTCACCCTCGATAAGGAATCTCCCCGTTTCTTTGCCATCGTTCCGACCAACGATGCCATCAAGGCTGCCTTGAGCACCCTGCCCGGTTGCAGTAAACTGAACATCAACGAGAGTACTTACGCCATTTCGGGTTCGGTATCGACAGCCGACAAACCCAAGCTGGCTTCGTATCTGCTGAGCTACTTTGTAACTGCCGACCGCAACGCATTCACCTCTTATCCTTATCTGGGTTCGACATGCAAGGGTCAGTTCGAGACATCGGGCAGCTACGCCATTAATATTTCAGATACAGGAAGCAGCATCACCGTCAACTTTGCCGCTCAGGGCAGCAATGTGCCGGAGGGTAACACCGTTCCGCTTGTAGGAACCTACGATTATCTGCCGTTCGCCTTCGAGGATGGTGCCTTCCAAATGATTGATACAGTGTTACAGTAAACCCAAGCAAAAAAGAAAAAACTATGATAAAATTGAAATCATTCCTGTTGATGCTGTTCTGTTTCGGGGCTACTATGGCACTGGCTCAGAATAAGACCATGACGGGTACCATCATGGAAGGTGGTATCAACGAGCCCATTTATGGCGCCAATGTAGTGGTCATCAATCAGCAGAACCGTACCCTGACCGGTGCCATTACCGACCTGGACGGTAACTATGTGCTGAATGTGCCCGATGGAAAGGGTCTGCGAATCCAGATTTCGTTCATCGGACTGAAAACCCAAACCTTCGACTATACGGGTCAGACCCGTCTGAATGTGACGCTCGAAAGCGATTCGAAGATGCTGGGCGATGTAGAGATTGTAACGAAGAAGATTGAGCGCTCGGAGTTGGGTATTACCGAACTGCAGCAGACTTCTTCGACCCAGAAGGTGCAGATGTCCGAGTTGACCGAAGTGGCTCCTGTCGCTTCCATCGAAGAAGCTCTGCAGGGTCAGATGGCCGGTGTGGATATCGTGTTGGGCGGCGACCCTGGTGCCAAGTCTTCGATCCGAATCCGAGGCGTAAGTACGTTGTCGGCTTCGGCTGAACCTTTGGTTGTTGTGGACGGTATTCCGACATCCGTTTCTTTCGGCGACGATTTCTCGTTCTCCGATGCCAATGAGGACGACTTCGGTGCCCTGTTGAACATTTCGCCTGCCGATATTGAGAGCATCGAGGTTCTGAAGGATGCCGCTGCCACCTCTATTTACGGTACAGCCGGTTCAAACGGTGTGCTCCTCATCAATACCAAGCAGGGTAAGACCGGTAAGACCAACTTCAATTTCCAGTCGAAGTTCTCGTACAAGGAAGAGCCTGGCACCATTCCGTTGCTGAATGCCAAGCAGTACATCTCCATGATTGAGGATGCCATCTGGAATGCAGCCAACGCCAAGGGCCTGGGCAATGCTTCCGGCGAACTGGCACTCCTGTTCAATACCAAGGAACTGTTGCGCGATCCGTCGTACCGCTATTACCGCGAGTACAATGTGGATACCGACTGGCTCGACGAAGTGCGTCAGAATGCCTGGCAGTGGGACAACTCCCTGAGCATGAACGGTGGCGGAGAAAAGGCTACCTACCGTATGTCATTCGGCTTCCTGGACGATATCGGAACTACTATCGGAACCGAGGCCAAGCGTATTACCGCAGGCGCCAAGATTACCTATAAGTTCTCCGACCGCTTCCGTATCTATACCGACCTTTCGTACACCGATTACAACAAGGATGCCAATGCTCTTGACAATGTGCGTTCCGTTGCGCAGTCGAAGATGCCGAACCAGAGCCCTTATCTGATTAATGAGGACGGAACCCGTTCAAGCTCATACTTTACACCGGAAGAAAACTTCCAGGGTTCGTATGACGATACCTACAACCCGGTAGCTATGGCCAAGGAGTCGTACAAGAACACCCGCGAGCGTACCGAGAAGATTACCATCGACTGGGAATACAAGTTCCCGCTTAAGAACGAATGGCAGCACCTGACCTACGAGGGTTATGTGAACATGAACATGAAGACCAATACGTCGAAGGCGTTCCTGCCTCAGGTGGCTAACGGCGTGCTTTGGACCAGCACCAATGCCAACCGTTCGACCGAATCCTCGAGCGATGCCTTCTCCCTGCAGTTCTACAATAAACTGCTGTATATTGCTACTATTGCCGAGAAGCACAACCTGGTATTTACCGGTATTGCACACACCACTTCAACCCATTCGGCTTCGTCAAATAATGTTACGTACGCCAATGTTTCGCTCAATCTGAGCGATCCGATTGTAGGCTCGATTGTAGCCAGTACGTCGAGCGGCGATTCGGAGAACCGTAAGGTGCGCTTCACCGAGAGCTTCAACTATTCGTATGATAACCGCTATGTTTTGTCGGCTGTCATTACGCAGGAAGGCAACTCGGCTATGGGTAAGGATCAGCGGTTCGGCGTGTTCCCGGCCTTCGGTGCTTCGTGGAACATCGAGAAAGAACATTTCATGGAGAACTATGAGTGGTTTACCCAGGGTAAGCTTCGCGGCTCGCTGGGCTGGTCCGGTAATGCACCAAGTTCCGGCTACAGTTATCTGGGTGCCTATAAATCGGTTGGTACGTATGGTACCATCAGCGCTATTGCTCCCGACCGTATGCAGCTTGATAAGCTGAAGTGGGAGAGCAGCAAGGAATGGGACTTGGGCGTTGACTTGCGCTTCATGGACCGTTATGGTATGACCATCGATTACTACGACAAGTACACGACCGACTGTCTGATGAGCAATGTCTCAATCCCTTCTACAACGGGTTATTCACAACTGAAGTGGGCGAACTCGGGAGAGATGTCGAACCGCGGTTACGAAATCCGTTTCGATGTGGATCTTTACAAGTCGAAGATGTGGTATGCAAAGTTAAGTGTCAACGCAGCCCGCAACATCAATAAGGTTGAAAAGATTCCGAATAACTGGAAATACGAAAACTATACGTTCGGAAACGGTAACTATGCTGTACGCATTGTGGAAGGCGACCCGATCGGATCCTTCTACGGCTACAAGTATCTGGGCGTTTACCAGAATACCGAGGAAACCTATGCACACGATGCCAACGGTAACGTGATGCGAGACTTCAACGGAGATGTGGTAACCATGAAGAATGGTACCACACAGGTGTTCCCGGGCGATGCCAAGTACGAGGATATCAACCATGACGGTGTCATCAACGAACAGGATATCGTGTATCTGGGTAACTCGAACCCGACGATGACCGGCGGTGGTAACTTCAGTGTCAAGTATGGAAATACCAAGACCGACTTCGGACAGTTCACGTTTACGGTAAACTGCAACTTCCGTATCGGACAGAAGGTAATCAACTCAGCCCGAATGAGTCTGGAATCCATGTACGGTTCGGCCAACCAGAGTACAGCCGTGCTGAAGCGCTGGCGTAAGGAAGGCGATAATACCGATATTCCCCGAGCCCTTTACGGCATGGGTTACAATTATCTGGGTTCTGACCGGTTTGTGGAAGATGCCTCGTACTGCCGTATCAAGACCCTGTCTCTTTCGTGGTCTATGCCTAAGAAATGGATGGATCGTGCGCGTTTGCAGTCGTGCTCCATCTTCGTAACCGGTTACGACCTGTTTACCTTCACCAACTATTCCGGCCAGAATCCGGAGGTCAGCCTCCCGTCGTCGCCAACCAAATTGGTTAAGGATAGCAGTACAACACCAGTCAGCAAGCGTTTTGCCTGTGGCGTTAATTTGAATTTCTAATGTTAACACGCGACCGTAAGGAAGCAACTATTTTGAAAATGCTTGAATTATGAATCTTAAGAATATTTCAAAAGCAACCCTGTTTTCGTTGGCACTGTCGTTGTCGTTAACAAGCTGCAACGACTGGCTGAATCTGTTGCCGGACAACGAACAGGTGACCGAAGACTTCTGGCAGAGCAAGGAGGACGTGGAAAGCGTCGTCGCTTCGGGTTATTACTATATGCGGAAGTCGGTACCTACACTGATTGTGTGGGGCGAACTTCGCGGCGGCGATTTTTATAATCAGGGTTCCGGATATGATGCCAGCAAATTGCAGGACTTTGACATGCTGCCTTCCAATTCGCTTTGCAGCTACTCGAACCTGTATCAGGTTATCTCGATGGCCAACTCTGTGCTGAAATATGCACCGGATGTGCAGGGTAAGGATAATACTTACTACACCTCGATGATGCAGTCGCATCTGTGCGAGGCCTATTTCCAAAGAGCTTGGGCTTACAGCATCCTGGTCAAGAACTATAAGGAAGTGCCGCTCATCGTCGATGCCTATGTGAACGATAATGCAGCGATGAAACTTCCTAAGTCGAGCGAAAGTGCCATCATTGCCCAGATCAAGAGCGATGTGAAGGCAGCTTTGGCAACAGGTGCCGCCAAGGGTACTTTCGGTGAGGATTGGCAGACCAAGTGCCGGGCTACCAAATGGGCACTCTATGCGCTGATGGCAGATATCTGTCTGTGGAACCATGAGTACGACGAGTGCATCCAGTATGCCAATATGGTAATCAATGCGACCGATGCCATCCGTCCGGCGTTCATCAAGGACATGTCCAACTGGTACGAGATTTTCTATCCGGGCCTGTCGAACGAATCGATTCTGGAACTCTATTGGGATTACAATACCGAGGGCTCCAATAACAACTTTACTTCCATATTCCCGGAGTCAGGAGCCATATCGGGATCCAAATCCGGCAACTGTAATTTTACGGATGTCGCCAAAGAAAAGATGTTCCAGGAAACGACTCAGGTATTGGTTCACAACGCCATCACTTCGCTCGATCAGCGTGTAGGCCGTATGTACCTGGCAACCTATGCTGCAAGTCTTAACTGGAACGGAACTCAGCTGACTGCCGGCAACAGCGTGGCATTATGGAAATATCGCGGTACCGATGTTGTCGATATGGTAACCGTCCGTACACACATGGATGCCAACTTCATCCTGTATCGTGTGGCCGACGTGATGCTGATGAAGGCTGAGGCATTGGTCATGAAGGGACAGGCTTCGTGGGAAGCCGCCATCGACCTGATCAATCAGATCAGGAACCGAGCAGGTTTGCCCGATTATCTGGATCTGACAGCTGCCAGCAAGGACGACGAGATCAATGCACTTGATGAGTACACCTTGTTGAGCGAGGTTATGAACCAGCGTGAAATGGAGTTCCTGGGTGAAGGCCACCGTTGGTACGATGTGCTCCGTCTGGCCCGTTACGATGCTACATTCGCTCCCGAGGGTACCGTCGAAGACAATTCCTCTGATGATTACGAGTCGTACAAGACAACCGGTATGGGCGAGGCTGTGTTCGCCTACAAGACCAAGGCTATCCAGCTGATTACCGAATACAACCAGACAACATCTCCCATGCAGTTGCAGTCGGTGCTCCAGAATTCGTGGGCCTGGTATCTGCCCTTGCCTGAGACTGATATAACTACTAACGACAAACTGAAACAGAATCCGTATTATGAATAAAGTATTATATGTCATATTGCTGATGGGTCTGTCGCTCTCTCTTGCTTCCTGTGACAAGGATCTGTGGAAACTGGAGGTCGATAGCAAAGGCTCATACAAGCCAACCGATGGAGATCCGATTTCGACTACCCTCGAGAACAGCGGAGAGTTTACGGAATGGATCAAGGTGTTGAACTATACCGAAACCTATTCGATCCTGAACGCTATGTTCGACGGTTCGAATAAGGGACACAAATATACGGTATTTGCTCCAACGGATGAAGCGCTGTTTCAGTTCTACCGCCAGAAAGGTGTCAACGGCATCGAGGCATTAGGGAAGGAATATGCTACAGCCCTTGTCAAGACAATGACCTACGACGGAGACTCGTTGAAGCTGACGGAAGTGTTCAGTTCCGATGTCGCAAGTGCTGCGTATGCGAATGAGGCTGGCGAGTACCTGTACATTACTGTCAACACCGAGGGAGAAGGCTTCCTGATGAGCAGTGCTTCGGATAACGCGGCTTTGGTGCTTTCGCGTAACTATATCAAGTGCTCCAACGGTTTTGTCTATACAGCCGAAGGCGTACTGAATCCTTTGGTTGAAACGGTGTATGACCGTGTAGCCGAAAGCAGTTCCTCGATTATGCTCGAAGCCCTGAAGGCAACCGGTTACGACAAGCAGCTGGCAACCATCGCCGATACTACCTATGTGTTGGGTGCCCGAAAGGTAACGCGCAGATATTATACTTTATTGAATGTAACGGACGATGCGTTTGCCCAGAACGGCATCAGCAGTCTTGCTGATCTGAAGAATGCGTTGGCAGCTAATACCTCCGATGCTTCTGTCGGTCAGGATTCCCTGCTGAAACAGTATGTGCAGTATCACTTGTTTGAAACGAACTACACGGTTGCCGATTTGTCGGCCATGGTAGGCAGCGACAGCATCCGCATCTGGGAAACGGCAGCTCCGAACCAGATCCTGATGATTCACCGTCACCTGATCGGTGCCACCGAGGTTCTGTTGGCAGATGGCACGACGGGTTTGGATACCCTATACTGCATATCCTTCAACGATGACAACGATACGTACCAGAAACAGGATATTCCCTATTATGGCATTGAAACGCTGACCTCATCCCAATTGTCACTTTTGCGTACGTTGGAGAATGTAACGGTTCTGCTGACCGATGACAGCGATATCATTGCCAAGAACGGTTATGTACACAACCTGAGCGACTGGATGCCGGTTTACGAACCGAAGCAGAGTACGGTTGTCTGGGATCTGGCCGATTACGCCGAAGTGCGCAATGCTTTGGGCGATATCTATCAGCCATCGGCTGCCGTAACCAGCGAAACCAAGAGCGATCTGTCGCGCCTGTCTTGCTATACCGTCGAGCAGGGTCCTGACGGTTCGGGCAATAATTCGTACACCAGTCTTTGCTATGTTACCTGCAAGGCGAACCTGAAGAACTGTCTGAACTTCGACCGCGTGGTATTCAACGTAGGTTATCAGGGTTCCGTAACCATGAAGACCCCGACCTTGGTAAAGGGTAAGTATCAGGTGAAGATTTCGATGGCTTATCTGACCGAGCAGTCATTCATCCGTACCTCAAACGGTTGCAAGGGTGGCATGATGCGCCTGACCGTCGATGGTGAGAACCAGATTCTGACTGCACCTTACACCACGATTACCAAATCGTTGGCAGGTGTTTATGAAACGGTTCTTTACGACGAACTGGAGTTCTCTGAAACAGCCAGTCATGAGTTCAAGTTTGTCATCCTGGATCCTGCGGCTTCGACCAACTCGAAGTTCAGTCTCCAGTTCGATGCCATCACATTTACTCCTATTGAATAAGTAAACCATTTGTTCCAATGAAAAAATATTTGAATATAGCTTCGTTGTATTGGGTTCCTGCTGCCATGCTGGTAGCTTTGGCAACCTCATGTAATGATTTGTCGGACGACAGTCATTATAAGAATACAAACGTTGAGAACACCAATCAGGAGGTGGTTTCAACCCAACAGACAGTGGTTGAATACATTCAGAATCGTCCGGACTTGTCGAAGATGTCCGACCTGTTCGAAAAGGAGGGCATTTACAAAGAGATGCCTGTTTCGGGCGAGTTGCATACCGTACTGGTAGTAACCGATGTGAACTTCCAGGAGCCGGAAGCCGAAGAGTCGAACAAGGTGGCACGAAGCCACGTGACGAATATCTCGGTCTCTCCGTCCAAGTTGAACGATGGCGACCGTCTGCTGATGTGGCACAACAAGTATGTCACCATTACGCTCGATGAGGAAGCTCAGAAGGGTAACCTGATCGGTCATGCCCTGTTCAACAAGAGCACACTTCTGGAAGTTATCAAGGCCGAGGACGGATTCATTTATGTGATTTCCGACCTCATCGTTACGCCTACTTCGTTGCAGGATTATATCAATAACCTGGATGACACTACCTATGGCAGGTTCAAGCAGATGGTATTGGCTTCGGGAGGACAGCAGTTCGATAAGGCCAATTCGAAGGTTATCGGTGTGGACAATAACGGTAATACGATTTATGATTCGGTGTTCATCTATACCAACGATTTCTTCGATTCCAAGAACTTCGACCTTTCGAGCGAGGCTTTGAAGGCTACGATGTTCGTTTTCAGCGATCAGGTAATCAACGATGCCCTGAAGGAAGCCAAGGCAACGCTCGAGAGCTGGGGTTACAACCACAAGATAGCTCTGTTGCGTAACGGTTCGATGGATAGCGTCTATGTGGGCTACAGTTCCGATAAGGATCTGGAAGACTGGATCCTGAAGGCAGCTTTCTATAACAAGACCTACAGTGCCGAGGATCTCCAGCCGGTTGCCGATCCTGAGGATCCGACCGAAAACGATATCAAGTCAATCTACAGCATCCAGTGGCGCAAGTCGGTGCAGCAGCTCGATTTGGAGAATCCTATCACTTTGTCTAACGGTATTGCGTACGAGGTGAAGTCGTTCAAGATTCCGAACAACCGTCTGATTTACCGCTTGCACGAAGAGTTCCGCTACTACGAGCAGTGCGATGCCGACCAGAAGGCCCTTTACTTCAAGAGCGAGAACCTGAGCAACTTTGCAGTCAAGACCAACGAGGTTGCCGAATGGACGCCGTTGTCGGGTGTCTGGCCATTGCATGGCGACAGCCCGCTGACCTGTAAGGTGGCCGACAATACAGTGGCAAACTATCAGATGGACTTCACACCGCTCTTCAGCCGTCCGAATGCCGAAGGCGGCTACGATGTCCGTCCGCTGATGGTTCCACCCGGAACCTACCGTATGGCAATGGGCTTCAAGCAGGGTATGGCTGCATTGAGTGTGCAGCTGATTGCCGTCGATGAAGTCGGTGATGAGTTTGAGTGCGCCGATAAAGTCGATCTGACCCTGGCCGACGGTTCTACTACCTATCACTACGATCGCGGTGCAACGCTCAGCAACCGTCTGCCGGAGTATTACGATCCTAACGACGAGCGTAATACAGCCGGTAACAAGAACGGATACTACTGGACTGATGGCGGTCCGGTTTATACCGAGGTTACAATACCTGCCGTGAACGGAGAGGGCAAGGCGGTTCAGTTGCTGATCCGTATAAAGGGCGAGAACGGTACCACAGCCGGAACGCTGACATTTAACCACTGGTGTCTCCGCCCAACCGTAAATAACTATTGATTCGGCTTTAGAAATTGTTAATTGAAACGATATGAATATCTTTAAATATATAATGTGTAGCGCTGCTCTCTGTTCCGGGCTGGCTTTCGCCCAGCAAACGGAGACCTATACGGTGAGCGGTGTGATTCTGAACGATCAGTTACAGCCTGTAGCCGATGCTATCGTTACGTGCCCCGGACATAGTCTGGTGCGTACGGACGAGAATGGTGCCTTCAAGTTTACGGGCGTCGAAAAGTGGAGTACGGTTAAGGTTCAGGCACAAGGCTTTTACAACAAAGAATTCCGTGTGGTGAACGATGCTCAGGACCTGAATGTCTGCCTGATTGACAAAAACAAGCGTATGTATAACCAGACCGTCCTGAACGGTATGGCCGAAAACAGTGAAGGAGTTGAGCATGCACTGGGTCTCCAGAACTTTGCCAAAAAGGATTTCAGCCTGGGTGCTGTCGGGCTCGATAAGGCGCTGCAAGGCCAGTTCGCCGGTCTGCAGGTTACGCAGAAGTCGGGTATGACGGGCGAGGGTTCGAACCTCCAGTGGCGGGGTGTACGCAGTTTTGTGGCCGAAACCAATCCGCTCATTGTCATCAATGGCGTACCGTATATGCCCGATTTGAAGGAGTCTTCGCTTATTCAGGGCTACTCACGCAGTATTTTCCAGACCATCAATCCGCAGGATATTGCCAACATCACCCTGCTTACGGGCTCACAGGCTGCCGCCTGGGGTTCGTTGGGTTCCAACGGCGTGTTGCTGATTGAGACGGATGGTGCCAAGTCGGATAACCTGGATACACGTGTGACGTTCACAGGCAGCTTCGGCTTGAACTGGCAGTACAACAAACTGCCGCTCATGAACGCGTCGGAGTACAAGTCGTACCTGAGCGACATTGCCATGGACTACTATAACAACGACATGGGTTCGTTCTTCTCCGATTTCGGCTTCATGTCTTCGCCATCGGCCAATATGGCTCATCTGTATGCCTTCAATACCGATTGGCAGGATAAGATTTACAGCAATTCGGCTACACACGACTATCTGTTCCGTGTGGAAGGTGGCGATGCTATCGCCAAGTACGATATTGCCCTGGGCTACACAGGCGATCAGGGTATTCTGACCGATACGAAGTCCGACCGCTTCCATGCTCAGATCAATGCCAATGTGCTGGTCAGCAAGCAGGTCGAGCTGAACGCTAACGTGAATCTGGCTTACCTGAACGGACGTTATCAGGAGCAGGGCTACAGTCTGGAAACCAACCCGCTGCTGGCAGCTTACCGTCGCAGTCCTTTGCTTTCGCCCTATCAGTCGAGTGCCATTCCGTCGGAAGACGGCTCCTATGCGCTGATTGACAAGTATTCGAGCTACTATCTGGGTTCGGTTACCAATACGGACTTCATCGTTTCCAACCCGTTGTCGATTGTGAAAGGCGTTGACGGTTCCGTACGTCAGTACGATATGAACAGCCGCGTACAGCTGGTTTACAAGCCGACTACCGACTGGACTCTGGCAGCTACCGTCGGCCTGTATTCCAACTACGACAAGGAGAAACTCTTTGTGCCGGGTATCGACAACAAAGATATCGTTCCCCGCTTTGATAACTATGGTGAGGCCGACAATACCGTACAGGTAGGTCAGGGTACCGTATTTAATTTCTACTACGGTGTGAACGGACGTTACCAGCACACCTGGAACAAAGTACATGCTTTGGATGCCCGTGCCGGATTCCAGGTTCTGAAGTCGCAGACTGAGTACGATATGGCAACCGGTCGCAATACTGCCAACGACTATTATCAGACGATGGGCGATACCCAGACCATCGGCCGTTACTTTGACGGTTACAACAACCAGTGGAATTGGCTGAACGGCTATGTGCAGGCCACCTATACCTATGGTAACCTGATGCGTGGAGGTGTGGTAGCCTCATTGGGCGGCGCCAGCTCGGTAGGAGCCGATGCCGACCGCATCGCCTTTTATCCGGGTGTCAATGCCGCCGTCATGCTGGGTAACTGGGAGGGAATACCGGTCACTTACGCGGGAGGGGTCGGATCCTATGACGACCTCAGACAGCTGAAAGAGCTGGGCCGAAACCGGGTCGATGTCACCATAGGATCGGCATTGGACCTCTTCGGAG
>JAGBQS010000237.1 GCA_017632695.1 Bacteroidales bacterium | reverse complement strand
TGCTTCTGTGCTGGCACAGCTGATCCGCTCGAAGGACGATTCGGTTGAAATCGATCAGGGCCTGGGAGAAGTGAACGAATAACCCATCGGATGCATTCATAGTTAATTGAAACGGATGACTCCCAAAGAAATTCTCAGGAAATATTGGGGCTACGATTCCTTCCGGCCGTTACAGGAAGAAATCGTAGCCTCTGTGCTTGAAGGACACGATACGCTCGGCATGCTCCCGACCGGCGGCGGGAAAAGTATCACTTTCCAGGTGCCGGGCATCGCGCTGGGAGGTCTGACGCTGGTGGTGACCCCGCTTATCTCGCTGATGAAGGATCAGGCCGACCACCTGCTGGAACGCGGTATCAAGGCGGCTGCCGTTTATATGGGTATGACCCGCGATGAGATTGCCGCGACCTACAACAAAGTCATCAACGAACATTACCATTTTCTATACCTTTCACCGGAACGTCTGCATACCCAGATGTTTCAGGCCAAACTGCCCTACCTGAATATCCGTCTGCTGGTTGTCGACGAGGCTCATTGTATCTCTCAGTGGGGCTACGATTTCCGTCCGCCGTATCAGCGTATCGCCGAATTCCGGAAACTGCTTGCCGAATCCTGCCCTGAAACGGATCCCGTTCCCTGCATGGCCCTTACGGCAACAGCTACGCCAACGGTCATTAAAGATATCTGCCGATTCCTGCAATTCCGGAAGGACTATAGGATTTTTCAGGCTTCGTTTGTACGACCCAATCTGACCTATACGGTAATCCGGACATCCAACCTGTTCGACGTGCTGACCCAACTGCTCAGCCAGGACCGGTCTTCGATCGTTTACGTCCGTTCGAGAACCAAGACGCAACGGGTTGCCGAAGCACTGACCGGTGCTGGCATCCCGGCAACCTTTTATCACGCAGGTCTGTCGGCCCAACAGAAGCAGGAACGCCAGGACGCATGGATGCATGGCGAAGTGCCCGTTATGTGTGCCACCAATGCGTTCGGTATGGGAATTGATAAGCCCGACGTCCGGACTGTAATTCATTTGGACCTGCCTCCTTCGCCCGAAGAATACTTTCAGGAAGCAGGACGCGCAGGACGCGACGGACAACCCGCTACAGCCTATCTGCTGGCTACCGAACAGGCGGCTAATGATCTGCTGACCCATCTGGAAGAATCTTATCCCGAACGCGACCGGATCCGCAAGGTGTACGAGCGTCTGGCATACTTTTTCCAGATAGCGCCCGGAGCCGGCTTCAACAATATGTTCGACTTCGACCTGTACCGGTTCTGCTCGGCCTACAAGATGTCGGCTACCGAAGTGGTAAGCGCCTTGCGAATCCTGACCATGTCGGGCTACATCAGCTACATTGAAGATCCGGAGTCGCACTCCCGCCTGATGTTCACCTGCACGAAGGAACATCTGTATCACCTGGAACGTTTTGATTCCGAATGCCAGCGGATCATTTCCGGACTGCTCCGGCTCTACTCGGGCATGTTTGCCGACTTCCAGCACTTCAGTGAAGACCGCATTGCCGCGTATGCCAAGCTTGAACGCGAGGAGGTGTACCAGAAACTGCTGCTACTCTCCCGTTTTCATGTGCTGCACTATGTTCCTGCACGGCAGACTCCCTGTATCTATTATCAGATGCCGCGTCTGGATACCGACGAGGTCCGCATTCCGCACATTATGTACGAAGAACGCAAACAGCGGGATAAGGAACGCGCGGATGCCATGCTCGACTATGCCTACAACAACGACTGCTGCCGTCTGCAGAAGCTGTTACGATACTTCGGCGAACAGACCCGGATAGAATGCGGCAAATGTGATTTTTGCTTAGGAAAGGCCGACGGCACGCACAGGCAGGCGGAAACGCTTGAAGCCAAAGCCGCACTGAGAGCCCTGGTTCTGAGTGTTATCCGTAACGACGGTCCCCTTACTCCCATGATGCTGGGCAAAAAACTGGAACACCCCGAGCTGTTGCCCGAGGTGCTCCGTGAAATGATTAACCAAAACGTAATCCGGATGAAAGACAACCGGATTTCGCTCGCTGACTGATCAAAGCTCCTTCTTGATTTTCTCAATCATCTCCTGATATTCGGCATCCGAAAGATACACCTTACCGGGATTCATCTGGAAGATTCCGCCATAATCAGGACCGTCCACATACTTTGGAGCCAGATGGAAGTGCAGGTGACTCAACTTGTCGCTATAGGCACCATAGTTAATCTTCTCTGGATTGAATGCACGCTGCATGGCACGGGTAGCCTGCGCTACATCGGCCATAAAATCGTTTCGCTGCTGATCGTTCAGTTCGTTCAGATCGTTCACATGTCCGTCGTAGCTTACCAGACAACGTCCGCGGTAAGTCTGCTCCTTGAAGAGGAAGAGACGGGAAACGCGCAGGTGGCAGATCTCGATCATCAGGTTGTGCAAAGTCTCATTGTTCGTGCAATAAAGGCACTGTTTAGGATCGCTGTACATAATAATTCGGGTTTAGGGTTTATTGTATAAGATTAAACTGTATTTCAGAAATCAATCGTCAGCTGACGGGCTTCCGCTGCCTTACTCAGTTCATAGACTTGCAGGGCATCGGCTTTCTGCGCATCCTCGGTGCGCTGCAGCACTACCAGCGTGACGCCTCCGTAACCCACTTGGGCACCGGCTTCGGCCAGCCCCTTCGAGGCTGCGTCGTAGGCTTTTTGCGGCGTGTTGTTATCGTCCGACAGGTGGCAAAGGAACACGTGACGGACGCCCTCATGATAGGTTTCGCGCAAAAGTTGGGCACACTCGCCGTTGCTGAGATGTCCGCCCTCGCCCCTGACTCTCACCTTCAGGAAATACGGATAGGGCCCCTTCATCAGCATATCCACATCGTGGTTTGACTCCACAATCAGGTGCTCGGCCCGGCTGACGTACTGGCGGATATCGGGGGTCAGCAGACCGGCATCGGTTACCAGACAGATGCGTTCATGTTCGCCACCATCCTCCCACTCAATGTAATAGCCCACGTTATCCTTGCTGTCGTGCGGAACGATAAAAGGGGTTACCCGGAATCCGGTAAGAGGAATGTCGTTCTGCTCATCGATGTTCACATAGCGGCGGTTGGCAGTCGAAATCTTGATCTTCTGCCCGTAGTTATTATCCATTCCCTTGTGAACCTCTT
>JAGBQS010000236.1 GCA_017632695.1 Bacteroidales bacterium | reverse complement strand
TAGGAATCAGCAGGGCTGCTGTAGCCGAATTGGAAATAAAGTTACTCAGGAACCAGCAAACCAGACCTGCAACCACAAGAACTACCAGCGGGCTCCAGGTATTAAACGGAATGGATGTTACCAGATCGTTGGCCAAACCGGACTTATTGAAGCCCAAGCCAAGGGCAAAACCGCCGGCCACCATCCAAAGTACCGACCAGTTGATTTTTTCCAGATCCTTCTTCGAAAGCAGGCCCGTCAGGCACAGACAGCAGATAGGCACCAAAGCAACCACATTTGCATTCAGTCCGTTCCATTCGCCGGTAAACCACAGGACGATGGTCAGCACGAAAGTAACGGCAACCACCCATGTCTTATAGCCTTTTTTCAGTCCGCCGACAATCTTGATTTCGATGGTTTCGCCCTTCTTGAACGGGAAGATAAACATCAGAGCCGCCCATCCGAGGGCGAGGATAATCAGGGTAATCGGGGTCATCACCTTGCACCAGTCCATAAAGGTAACGCTGCAGCTTTCCAGACCCAGAGCCTGCAGGTTGGCAATGGTATCCGGATCGTTCAGATACTTCATGGCAACACCGTTAGGAGGCGTACCGATAGGAGTAGCGATACCGCCGATATTAGCACCGAGCGGAATAGCCATAGCCAGGGCAATCTTACCCTTCGAGCCGTTACCGCTGGGCAGCGAACGGAGCACAGGAGCCAGGAAGGCCAGCATCATGGCAGCCGTTGCCGTATTGGAAATGAATGCCGAGAAAAGCGCAGTTACCAGAATAAAGCCCATCAGCACAAAAGCAGGTTTCTTTCCGAAAGGTGTCAGGAGCGCCTTTGCCATAAAGATATCAAGTCCTACCTTCTCAACGCCGATAGCCAGCACGAATCCGCCCATGAAGAGCATTACAACCGGATCGGCAAACGTAGCCATAATGGCCTTATAATCAATCGGGCTTCCCAAAGGAGTAGCATTCGGATCGGTCAGCGAAGGATCGTTGGCAAAGAACCATAGCGAAGAATTGCTCACCGTCAGCAGCATGACAACAATGATCAGTACCGAGGTACACCAGGTTGGAATCGCTTCGCTGATCCATAGGACAGCCGCTGTTAAAAAAATGGCAACCATACGTTGCTCGATAAGAGTCAGCCCTGGAAGGCCGTAAACGGCCGGATCAATAATCAAAATGCCGAAATACAGAATTAAGGCAATCAGGCTGCCAATAACAGTCTTGGCGTTCGACGGGTTACGGAAATTTTTGTACCTGCGAACCAACACATTGTTCATGAGACTCATGGCTCAACAAAAAAAGGGTGTTTTAACAGTTTGTATTTTTAGTTTGTTTGAATAGTTTTCATCACCGTACTGCCGACAAAAACGAGTGCAAAGATATGGTTTTTCATACAATTGTGTTCAATTTCGGTCAAAAAAGTTGAAAAAAATACTATTTTATACCAATTTTTGTTCATCTTTTTACCAAATTTATTACCTTTGCGCGTGGAAATATAATTTCACACTTGGAAATTAGACACGAATGACACTGAAACAGAGATGGCAGGAGCTGATGGCCAATCAGCCCTTAAAACGGAAACTCTATGGAATCATCTTCGGCAGCGACACCCGTCTCGGACGGATGTTCGACATTGTTCTGATGATTTGCATCATCGTGAGCATCCTGATTACCATCTTTGATTCGCTCTTCACCAATCCGTGGATTGTAGGCTCGCTCGTGGTGCTCGAATATCTGCTGACCGCATTCTTCACGTTCGAGTATCTGGCACGCCTGTACTGCTCTCCCAACCCGCGCGACTATGTCTTCAGTTTCTTCGGCATTGTCGATCTGGTGTCCATACTGCCCATGTATCTGGGCTGGCTGTTGCCGGGAGCCCGCTTCATGATTGCGCTCCGAAGCATCCGTCTTATCCGCGTTTTCCGCGTTTTCAAGCTATTCTCCTTCCTCGAAGAAGGGTATTTGCTGATGGAAAGCATCAGACAGAGCTTCAAGAAAATCTTCGTGTTCTTCCTGTTTGTGGTCATTATGGTGATTTGTCTGGGCACAATAATGTATGCCGTCGAAAGCGGTCAGCCCGGCACACAGTTCACGAGTATTCCGACCAGCATCTATTGGGCTATTGTGACTATGACGACCGTCGGATACGGAGACATCATACCGGTTACGGCAGTCGGACGCTTCTTTGCCAGCATCGTTATGCTTTTGGGCTATACCATTGTTGCTGTTCCGACAGGCATTGTTTCGGCCTCGATGGTCAGCGTACAGACACGGAAAAAGATTCGGAAAGAGAAATTGGATAAGGACGAACTGAACGGAGAAAAGTAATTATGGGACATAAATATCGCAGCAACGATAGCCTGGCGGAACTGATCAGCGACGATTTCCGTCTCCTGCAGGTAATGAGCCGGTTTGGCATAGCACTGGGGTTTGGCGACAAGACCGTCAATGAAGTCTGCCGTGAGAATGGAGTGGACACCGACACCTTTCTGGCAGTCTGCAATTTCATCAGTCAGGGGCTGAAGCCATCTTTTGAGGAATACCTCTCACTGCATGTCGAAGGTCTGCTGACATACCTCCGTAACAGCCA
Organism: Bacteroidales bacterium; assembly: GCA_017632695.1. Classification (GTDB taxonomy): domain Bacteria; phylum Bacteroidota; class Bacteroidia; order Bacteroidales; family UBA3663; genus Liminaster. The sequence goes on along the minus strand of JAGBQS010000236.1, from coordinate 23,767 downwards.
CACCTTCTTTCTCGACTTCGAGCTGCCGGCCATCCGCCGCAAGTTTGTGAATGCCGTCGACTGCTCGACCCAAAACGAGATCGGATTCCTGATCCTGAAGTTCTTTGATGATTATGTTGCCGAAATCAAGCGGCACCAGGAATACGAGGCCGAACACTTCTTCCAGTATGTGGACGGACTGATGCACGGACGACGTCCAGCCGATGTGTGTCTGCAGCACTTCGAGGATGACCATACGCATCAGAACGACGATCAGATGATAGCCCGCAAACTGTCGGATCTGAAGAACATCATTATCCGCTATTCTCCGTCGTCGGCCAATAAGGAGGAACTGAACGAAGCTCTGCTGAACCTGTTCGAGTTCGAGAAAGACATGGAATCGCACACGCTACTCGAAGACACGGTCTTCATTCCTGTCGTTTCGATGCTCGAAAGTCAGGTCGACGTTAACGACGAAGAATCGGAGCCGGAAAACAAAAAGAGCGACAAAGACCCGCTCAGCCAGCGCGAAAAGGAAATCATCATGGGCGTTGTGAAGGGACAGACCAACAAGGAGATTGCCGACAGCCTGTTCATTGCCACCCATACCGTGCTGACACACCGGCGCAACATTGCCCGCAAACTGGACATCCACACGCCGGCAGGTCTGGTCATCTACGCCATTGTGAACGGCATCGTAAAGGTCGACGAAATCCGCGACCTTCCGATCAACTGAAAGAACAGCAAAATTTACTCCCTAACTGGGGAAAAATATTTTCCCAACGGGAGAGTAAATTTTTGCACGAACAGAAAATATTTATTAACCCAAATTCTTAAATAACTAACATTATGGCATTAATGGATCAACTCGTTGCTAAGGCAAAGGCCAACAAGCAGCGTATCGTCCTCGCAGAGGGCACCGAACCACGTACCATTCAGGCAGCCGACCGCATTCTTGGCGACGGCGTAGCAGACATCGTCCTGATTGGAGCAAAGAGCGAAATTGACGCGCTCGTTAAGGAGTACAATCTCAAAAACATCGGCAAGGCTACCATCGTTGAGCCTGAAAACAACCCCAACGCCCAGAAATATGCCGACCTTCTGTTCAGGCTTCGCGAGAAGAAGGGCATGACCCCCGAGAAGGCAGCAGAACTCGTTAAGGATCCCCTGTATCTGGGCACCCTGATCATCAAGAGCGGAGAAGCCGACGGACAGGTTGCCGGCGCCCGCAATACCACAGGCGATGTACTTCGTCCTGCCCTGCAGATTATCAAGACCGCACCAGGCATCTCTTGCGTTTCCGGCGCTTTCATCATGATTATGACCAACGAAGCCGCCAAGGCTTACGGCAAGGAAGGAATCCTGGTATTTGCCGACTGTGCCGTTACTCCGAATCCTGATGCCAAGCAGCTGGGTCAGATTGCCGTTTGCTCGGCACAGACCGCTCATGACATCGCCGGCATCGAGACTCCTGTTGTCGGCATGCTGAGTTTCTCAACCAAGGGTTCGGCCAAGCATGAGATGGTCGACAAGGTTGTTGAGGCTACCGCTATCGCCAAGGAACTGAACCCGGATCTTCAGATTGACGGTGAGTTGCAGGCTGATGCCGCCATCGTTCCTTCGGTAGGTGCCAGCAAGGCCAAGGGTTCTACCATTGCCGGTCATTGCAACACCCTCGTTTTCCCAAGTCTCGAAGTAGGCAACATCTGCTACAAGCTCGTTCAGCGTCTGACCGGCGGTACTGCCGTAGGTCCTATCCTTCAGGGCATTGCTGCTCCTGTCAACGACCTCAGCCGCGGCTGTAACGTCGATGAGGTTTATCAGACCATCGTAGTAACCTGCAATCAGGCCATCGGTGCCAAAGAACGTGCTGCTGCAGCACAATAATCCCTAAAAGTAAAAAAGCAAAAAGAAAAATGAAGATTCTTGTATTAAATTGCGGCTCATCGAGCTTGAAATATAAGTTGTTCGATGGTAAGAATGTTATTGCACAGGGTGGCGTCGAGAAGATCGGTCTGCCTGATTCATTCCTGAAACTCACGGCTTCCGATGGCGAAAAGGTGATTTTGGAGCACAACATGCCCGAGCACACTGCTGCCGTCAGCTTCGTATTCGAGCAGTTGCTTTCGGAGAAGTATGGTGTGCTGAAGTCGGTCAACGAGATTCAGGCCGTAGGTCACCGCGTACTTCACGGTGCCATGAAGGTCACCAAGTCCTGCCTGGTAACCGACGAGGTGATTGAGGTTATCAAGGAATGCGCCGTACTGGGTCCTCTGCATAACCCTGCCAACCTGAAGGGTATTATGGCCGTTAAGGAACTGATGCCGGACTGCCCGCAGGTTGCCGTATTCGATACCGCCTTCCACCAGACCATGCCTGAGAAGGCCTACATGTACGCTATCCCGAACGAGATTTACAAAAAGTGGGGCGTACGCCGTTACGGTTTCCACGGAACCTCTCACCGTTTTGTCAGCAAGCGTGCCATCGAGTATCTGGGTCTCGATCCGAACAACTCGAAGCTGATTGTTGCCCATATCGGCAACGGTGCTTCCATGAGTGCTGTCGTAAACGGCAAGTGTGTCGATACCTCTATGGGTCTGACTCCATTGGAGGGTCTCGTAATGGGAACCCGTTCAGGCGACATCGATGCTGCTGCCGTAACCTTCATCATGGAAAAGGAAGGTCTGAATCCGGCTCAGATGGATACATTCCTGAACAAGAAATCGGGCATGCTGGGTATGTGCGGTTCAAGCGATATGCGCGATGCCTACCAGAAGGCTCTCGACGGTGACAAGAATGCTCAGACTGCCCTGGATGTTTACTGCTACCGTATCAAGAAGTACATTGGCGCATACGCAGCCGCTATGGGTGGTGTCGATGCCATTGCCTTCACGGGTGGCGTAGGCGAAAACCATGTATATGTCCGTCAGCAGGTACTGAAAGATATGGAGTTCCTGGGCATCCAGTTGGACGAAGCCAAGAACGAAACCATTCATGGCGATGAGGCTGTCATCTCTACCCCAGCCTCGAAGGTTACCGTTGCCGTTGTTCCTACCGACGAGGAACTGATGATTGCAACCGATACCGAAGAAATCGTATCGAAGAAGTAAGCTTCAGCTGCTATTTATAAGAATGCCTGGAGCCAAAAAACTCCAGGCATTTGTCCCTTTACTCTTTACACTCTACTCTTTACCCTTTAAACTTTACCCTTATTGTCAATTACTTTTTCCACTATGAAAATTTACTTTCTGTTGTTCCTGTCTCTTTTTATTTGCGCCTGCACCCGTCAAAGCCAGACAACTGTTCCTGCCGAAACAGTGTCTGCCAAACCGGATACCATTATCAACGGTGTCCGTCAAGCGACCATCGACGAAGGCGTTACACTCTATAAAGATCTGTCTTTCGAAGAGATTGCTTCCCTGATCATGGTCATCCCTGAACACTACTTCCAGGATACCGCCTCCTGGGCATTTACCGACGAATATCACCAGCTCCTGAAAGGCGCCTGGGATCTTCCCGATGACGGATTAGGCGATATGGGCAGCAATGAGTGGCTGTCTTACTTCCTGAGCGGCAATGGTGACGAAGCCGACCTTTTCGTAGTCAAATCCGTAACCAGATCCGGCGATTCGGCTACGGTTTTATTCGAAAGATTCTGGGTTTGGAATGGCATACCGACGTTATTCGGCACATCCGTTCTGCAACTGACAAAGAAAGATTCCAAATGGCAGATTGCAGACTTCGACGATATCAAATGCCGGCTGCAGGAATACATCATCATACAACGCCATTTCTTCCAATCGAAAGCTTGGCAGAAACTGGTTGAATCGGCAAAACAGGAACTGCAGTCAGATCTCTCCGAATATACAGATAATGTAGAACAGTTCTTCAAACAGCATCCGTCCGACAATTTCCGTTTTACCAACCCGCTGCCGACCAAGAATCGTATGCTCCAGATCATCCATGCGCTGCCCGAACGCCAGTATCACGTTACGGACTCTACTGTTTTAGCCCCCAGTTTCTATGCCCTGTTCCGCCATCTGGACACAATGCCTTCAGACGCAGTAAATGGGAAAGGGACATTGGAAGAATCCCGTTATTTCCTGGAATGGATGGAAGACTGCTGCGATGGCACAATATGGAATAAGGAAAAGAGGGAATATGAAAAAGTCACAGTTTCTCACCGCTGGATATTCGATGACATCTTCCAGGTTTCGGATGAAAAAAGCTACGTTTGGGCCTGCTATCAGCATCTGCTGAATGATTCGGTTGCCTACCAGGACGATTTTATCTTCCAGTTGGTTTGGCATAACGGTTCGTGGGTACTTAATGACTATAGTAAAAATCATTCCTACGGAGAATTTGCCTGCAGCGAACGCGCCCACATGATCAGGGTGATGGTGGAAAACCGCAACAACCTCAGATCCGAAAGATGGAAAGAATATGTGGAGGAAAGCTTCAAAGATGATTCCATTTTAACAAAGATATACCTCGAAACCGTTGACAACTATTTCAGGCAATATCCGACACTGCAACTGACTCCGGCAGACGAAACGTTTATGCCCGCTCCCGCCTGCAACGGAAAATGAACCGATACAGATCGGGCAAGAGCAAAACCGGGAAAGTACCGACAATCAGCAGCAACCAATGGGTTGCCTCCAGAGGCTCGATTTCGAACATTTCATAACCCACCTGCTGGATCAGTATCTGGCCGGCAAGGATTACTGAAACGATGAACACAAATCCACGGCCGAACGTCGCGCTCAACGGACGGATGCCTTTAACGGCCTCCAGCAAGTCGAGCGTCAGACATCGGCCTGTATTGTAGTACCGGACATTGAACAGGTTCCAGAACTGAATCAGCACAAACGTGGTGAAGAAAAGGCCTTCGTGATATCCGTCGATTTGCATACCCTTGCCTTGATAATGACTGATCAGGTATTCCCATATTCCCGTAAGAAGCAGGAAGAAGAACGCGCCCCATCCGGAAATATAGGTAATCATGTGACGGTCGATGATGTGCGCCCTCGGACTGCGCGGATATTCTGACATCACACGCGGATCGGCAGGCAGCGACGAAAGAGCCATTGCGGCAAAAGTATCCATAATCAGGTTGACCCAAAGCATCTGGGTCACATTGAGCGGCGACTGCAGTCCGGTAAACGCTCCTAACAGAACCACCAGACAGGCACATACATTGATGGTCATCTGGAAAATGATGAAACGCCGGAGGTTCTGATACAAAGAGCGTCCCCAAAGAATGGCCCGATTAATGGAAACAAACGAATTGTCGATAATGGTAATGTCCGAAGCCTCCTTGGCTCGCGCTGTACCGTCGCCCATCGACAAACCCACCTGAGCCTTCGCCAAAGCAGGAGCATCGTTGGTACCGTCGCCCGTTACGGCAACCACCTCGCCGTTCCGTTGCAGGAGCACCACCAGACGCGCCTTGTCATCGGGTCGTGCTCGGGCTATAATCTTCACGCGACCTTCCTTGAGCATTTTTTTGGCATCAGCATCCGACAGCGCAGCAAAGTCCGGACCTGTCAGGGTTTTATCGGTCTCACCTTCGGCCAGCAACCCGATCTGACGTCCGATTTCGTTGGCAGTTCCCACCGTATCGCCCGTCACGATAATGACTTTGACGTGCGCCCGGTTCATACAGATATCAATCGCCTCGCGCACATCCGGACGGATCGGGTCGGCAATACCCACCAGACCCACAAACGTATCGTTGATGGCAAAACCCAATGTCCGATAAGCCTTGCTCTGATAATCTTCCAGGGTGGACAGAATCCGCTCCTGTGTCAAACCCTCGGCCAGTTTGCCACACATCTGCAAAATGATTTCGGGGGCACCCTTCAGATAAACCGTATCGTCCACCTGTGTCAGCATATACTTTGTTTCCGTACTGAACGGCTTCTGTCGTACAATCGCAGCCGACTGCCTGAAGGAACGGTAATCCAGCTGCCGGCTCCTGATCCATTGCAGCAAAGCACCCTCCGTCGGATTTCCGATAGCCTGATTGCCATTCAGTTCCGCCGTACTGTTAACGGCAATACTGCGGGCTATTTCTTCAGCCGGTATATCCGCACCGAACAGACTTTCAACCACCGTCATCCGGTTCTGGGTAAGCGTGCCGGTTTTGTCGGTACAGATAACCGTAGCAGCACCCATCGTTTCGCAGGCATGCAGTTTGCGGACCAGATTGTTTTCCTTCAGCATCTTTCGCATACTGAGAGCCAGGCTGACCGTAATGCTCATCGGCAAACCCTCGGGAACAGCCACCACAATCAGGGTGACGGCAATCATAACGGAACTCAGGATAACATGAATAATCGTCACAGGATCTTGCCGTTCAGGCTCCGAAACATTGAGGAAAAAGTACACCAGACGACCGATAACAATCAGAACGGCAATTACGAAACTGGCATACGAAATCCACTTACCCAGCACATCCAGCTGCCGGCGCAAGGGGGTCTTGACTTCTTTCCCTTCCTGCACACGTGCGGCACCGCGCCCCTCTTCGGTATCCATTCCAATGGCAACCACTTCATATTGTGCGCTACCCTCTATGACCGTCGAACCCCGCAAAAGAAAATCTTTCGGATAAGCCGATTCCTTGTCCGATGGCATCTCTGAATCCGATTCGTCAATGCCCCCCTTCGTGCTCCAGGGTTCACCCGTAAAATTGGATTCGTCCACCCGCAACTGATTGCTCCTTACGATACGTCCGTCGGCCGGAATCTGATCACCTGCCTCCAGGCTCACACGGTCGCCCACACATACATCCTTTTTGGCAATACGGAACATCTGCTGCATGCCGTCCGGCATCAGACGCAGCACCTTTACAGGTTCGTCATCGCGCACCTGATTCAGGACCTGAAACTCGCCCTCGGCCTTTACCTCGAAGATAAAACCCACTCCCGTAGCAAGCAGCAGGGCAAACAATACCCCCGCCGGCTCCAGCAATAAACTCATGGGGCCGCCCTCTGAAATCTCGTAACAGGCCACAGCAACCGAGAACAGGAAAACCACCAGCAAGACGATGATAAGGGGATCCCTGAACTTTTCCAGATAGCCCTTCAGCAGGGAGGGTCGCTCAGGGGGCGGAATGATGTTTTTGCCTAATCCGTCCTGTATACTTTTAGAATTTTGTGCAAGCATTCGTTTTCATTTTTGTCGCAAAGTTAGCGTTTTATCAAAACAAAAACAAAAAAAGGTCCTAATTTCTGCAAAAACACGATACAAATAATTGTCATTCGGGAAAAAATAATTAAATTTGCACCATTATTATAGGAATTATGAAAGGATTAACAAAAGGCAATCGGGCCTTGTTATGGTGCATTACGCTGATGCTGACTTGTTGGACAGGACAAGCCGGTGCACAATCCGCAACTCAGGAACAGAAATCGGGTGACGCCCGTCTGGACGCCCAGCAATACATGGAGATCTTAGGAACAGCTATCCGCACACTGCAAACCCATTATGTTGACAGTGTGAACTGGAGTCGTGTCCTGACCGCAGGCATCGAGGCCATGCTTCAGGAACTGGATCCCTATACCGAGTTCTACAGCGAAGCCGATCAGCAGGAATTCAAGACCATGACTACCGGCGAGTATGCCGGCATCGGTGCCATCATCATGCAGTTAAACGATACCGTCTGCATCAGCGAACCTTACGAAAAGATGCCTGCCGCACAGGTCAACCTGTTACCGGGTGACCGGATCCTGTCGGTCGACGGAGAAAATATGATCGGCAAGGGAACCGCCTATGTTAGCGAACATCTGCGCGGACAGCCGAACACGACTTTTGCCCTGCAAATTCTCCGACCAGGCGAAAAAGAACCTCGCGTGGTCGAAATCACCCGTCAGAAGATTGTCATCGACGCAGTTCCCTACTATGGCTGGATGAACGACAGCATCGGCTATATCCAACTGAACAACTTTACGGACAAGGCCGCTCTGGATGTACAGAACTCGCTGATCGAACTCCAGAAAGGCAATCTGAAAGGATTGGTTTTCGACTTGCGCAGCAATCCGGGCGGACTGGTCGACGAAGCCGTCAAGCTGGTCAGCATGTTTGTGCCCAAAGGAAGTATCGTGGTTGAAACCAAAGCCAAGACACCCGACCGGAACACTACCTATCGGACCAACACACCGCCCATTGAACCCGATCTGAAACTGGCGGTATTGATTGACCGCAGTTCGGCTTCGGCCAGCGAGATTCTGAGCGGTGCCCTGCAAGACTATGACCGTGCTGTTATCATGGGCGAACGCAGTTACGGCAAAGGACTGGTACAGAGCAGCTATCCCCTGCCCTACAACACCATCCTGAAATACACTTCCGCCAAATACTATATCCCAAGCGGACGCTGCATACAGGCCATCGACTATCAGGCCAGACGCGTGGCCCGATGGGAAGCCGGACAGGAAACGCCCGACCTGGGTCGCATTCCCGATTCACTGACCCACGTTTTCCACACGGCAGCCGGCAGGGAAGTGCGCGATGGCGGCGGCATCAAACCCGATGTTGAACGCAAGCCGCAAACCATCAGCAACCTCACCTACTATTTGCAGCGCGAAAACAGGTTTTTCCACTTTGCCAACCGCCTGCGCTTTGAAAACGAGACGATTCCGGCCGTTACCGATTCCGTTTATGCCGACTTCTGCCGCGAAGTTACCGACACCCGGCGCGACACTGTTCTGCGTGTGATGAAAATCAACTTGCAGCACGATTTGGATAGCCTGAAGTCCGAAGTGATCGAACAGATCGAGATGGATCTTGAACTCCGCTACAACTTCCGACGTGGCATGACCCGCCGATCATTGGAAGGCGACGACCTTGTCAGGGAAGCCGTTGCATTATTAGCCGACGACAAACGCTACACCGAAATTCTTTCTGCACCCAAAGCCGACAAGCAAGGCAGGAAGGGAACCCGGAACAGCAAGAATAAAAACAAGAATAAATAATCATTAAAAACAGAATCCAAATGATGAAAATGATGCTTTGCACAATGGCTGCCATGCTTGCCACCGCAGCTATCGCACAGGACAATGTTACAGAACAGGCAAAAGATTCTGCCGAGGGATTTCAGTTTACCACCATCGACTCCATAGCCATCACTCCTGTCAAGAACCAGAAAAATGCCGGTACTTGCTGGAGCTACTCCGGCATGAGCTTCCTCGAGAGCGAGGCAATCAGGAAAACCGGCAAGGTTTACGATTTCTCGGAGATGTTCGTAATCGAAAACACCTATATGGATCGTGCCGATAAGGCAGTCCGTATGCATGGCGACGTTTCGTTCAGCCAGGGCGGATCGTTCTGCGACGTGATGTACTGCCTGCGTAACTATGGCTTGCTGCCCGATGCCGAAATGCCTGCGGGAGCCATGTATGGCGACACCCTCAGCAACCACCGCGAGTTGAGCAACATGACCGACCCGCTGGTGAAGGCTGCTGCCAATGCCCAGAAACTGCAGTTCTCGCCCGACGGCGAACCGCTTTGGAAGAAAGCTGTCCGTGCCGTACACGAAGTTTATTTGGGTGTTATCCCCGAGAAGTTCAAGTACGAAGGCAAGGAATATACTCCCAAGACCTTTGCCGAAAGCACAGGCCTGAATCCTGATGACTATGTCAGCCTCACCAGCTTCATGCACCACCCATATTCCACAGGTGCCAATGCCGGCAAGGGCTTTATTATCGAGGTACAGGACAACTGGCGCTGGGGCGAGAGCCTGAATCTGGAACTCGAAGACTTTATGAAAATCATCGACGATGCCATTGCCAACGGTTATACCGTGCTTTGGGGCGGCGATGTCAGCGAGGACGGCTTTACCCGCGACGGTATGGCAGTTTATCCCGATATGCAGGCTCCTGACACTCCCGGTGCCGATCAGGCCCGCTGGCTGAAGCTCGACCGCAAGTCGAAGGGCGACGAACTCACCAGGAAACCGCTTCCGCAAAAGGTGGTTACTCCCGAAGAGCGTCAGCGCGGCTACGACAACTTCGAGACCGGCGATGATCACGGCATGCACCTCTTCGGTACCGCCAAGGACCAGTACGGCAACAAGTACTACCTCATCAAGAACTCATGGGGCAAGACCGGCAAATACGACGGTATCTGGTATATGACTCCTGAATTTGTCCGTGCCAAGACCCTCAACTACGTAGTCAACAAGGCTGCCATCTCGAAGGATCTGAAGAAGAAATACGGTATCAGGTAAATTCTTCCAACCCCAAACATTTTACACAAGTGCATAATTTCGATTCAACCATCAGCAAGCTGAGCGACATCAGCGACAGTGAGCTTCACCACTACGGCACCGAAGGCGTACCGTTCCCGTCTGTTCCCGAACTCCGCGAGATTGTGGAACTGTGCAGTTCCGTTCTCTTCCCGGGTTATTATGGCAGGGCCATCATCAACGGAGCCATAGGCTATCACATCGGCGTCGGTGTTGAGCGCATATACGAGAAGCTGACCAAGCAGATCATGGCGGGACTGGCCTTTTCGACCGAATACGAAAGTCTGGCTGCCCTCCGTGATGCAGCCCATCGCCGCTCCATGGAATTCGTTGACCGTCTGCCAGAACTGCGCGCCCTGTTGGCTACCGACATCGTAGCCATGTACCGGAATGACCCTGCCGCCCACAATCTGGGTGAGGTGATCCTGTGCTATCCCGGCATGCGGGCCATCACCAACTACCGGATCGGACATGCACTTGAAATACTCGATGTGCCGCTCATTCCCCGTATGATTACGGAACTGGCACACAGCGAAACCGGTATCGATATCCATCCCGGTGCCAAAATCGGACATTCGTTCGCCATCGATCACGGAACGGGTGTGGTTATCGGTGCGACAGCCATTTTGGGCAACCACGTTACGCTCTATCAGGGCGTAACGCTGGGAGCCAAAAACTTTCCTCAGGAGGAAGACGGCTCGCTCGTAAAGGGCATTGCCCGTCATCCTATTCTGGGCAACAATGTGGTGGTCTATGCCAATGCAACCATTCTCGGACGCGTTACAATCGGCGACAATACCACCATCGGCGGCAACCTTTGGGTTACACACGATGTTCCCGCCAACACCAAGCTTTTCTACAAACAGAAAGAAACCCAAACTGTATAAGATTTATTGCTAATTAGATTCAGAAATTCAAAATGGAAAATTTTAAGATGATTGCCAAGACCCTCGCAGGTTTGGAGGAAATACTGGCAAAAGAGATTGAGGTGCTGGGAGGCACCGACATCGTAATAGGAACTCGCATGGTCAGCTATGAGGGAAACAAAGAACTGCTCTATAAATCGAATCTGTGGCTCCGTACCGCACTGCGCGTACTGCTGCCCATTGAAAATTTTCAGGCCGGCGACCCGGATGAACTCTACAGTCTGGTAAAGACCATCGACTGGTCCAAATACGTTGAAGAAGGTCAGACCATTGCCATCGACAACACCATTTTCTCGGAAAACTTCCGCAATTCCCGCTATGCCATCTACCGGACCAAAGACGCTATCTGCGATTGGTTTGTAGAGAAAGGCATGAAGCGTCCGAAGATTGCCGTAGCCAGTGCCGACGTACAGCTGAACCTGCATATCGCCGACACAGCCGAAGCAATGGCTCAGGGCGGACGCAGCCAGGTGACCCTGTCGCTCGATTCGAGCGGCGAGCCTTTGTATAAGCGCGGCTACAAGGAACAGCAGACCGATGCCCCGATCAGCGAAGTGCTGGCTGCCGGCATTCTGCTGAAAGCCGGTTGGGACGGTCAGCGCGACCTCTTCGACCCCATGTGCGGATCGGGCACTTTCCTGATTGAAGCCGCCCTGATTGCAACCAACACGCCGGCCGGCATTTACCGCAACAGTTTCGGCTTCCAGCGTTGGACCAAAGGCGAACTGCGTTTCGACGAAGACATGTGGCAGGAGCTGTACGATGACGACAGCCAGGAACAGGAATTCAGGTATCACATCTTTGGTGCCGACATCAGCAAGGTAGCCGTCGAGGCCACCGCTCAGAATGTCAAATCAGCCGGTTTGTCGAAATATATCAGTCTGGAAGTTCGCGACTTCGAGAAAACCGGCGAAGCTCCGCAGAGCGAATACGTCAGACAGCTGAAAGCCGAAGGCCAGGAAGCCCCTGCCCTGATGCTGATTGCCAACCCGCCTTACGGCAAACGTCTGTTTACCGATGTGCCGACCTTCTATCGGATGGTAGGTTCTGTACTCAAGAAACAGTTCCAGGGTGCCGATGCCTGGATTGTTTCGAGCGAAGAGAAAGTCATGATCAAAGACCCGCGCACGGGACAGAAGACGGAAGTCGAACCATTTGACTATATCGGTCTCAAGCCTTCGCTGAAGATTGACCTGAACAACGGCGGCATCGACTGCCAGTTACGCAAGTACGAACTGTTCAGCGGCAAGTTCGACGCCTTCCGGGCTGAAGGAAACAGCCTCGACAAGAAAACTGCCGACGAAAAAGAGGACAGCAAATTTGAACACCAGCACAAGCCTGCCGGAAGGAAAGCGGTTAAGAAAGACGGCAAGTTTGACAAGGACCGGAAGTTTGATAAAGACCGGAAGTTCGACAAGGATAAAAAGGAAGGCCGGGGCGGCAAGTCTGACAAGAAAGACAGTAAGCCCCGTCGCACCAAAGACGCCGGAACGGAACGTGCCTATACAGTCCGAAAGGACGGATCGGTGGTAGCCAAGGAGCACAAGTCTTTCGAGAAAGACGGCAAGAAACCGTTCGACAAAGAAGGTAAAAAGCCGTTCAGCAAGGAAGGACGCAAGCCTTTCGACAAGGATGAAAAGAAACCTTTTGACAAAGACGGACGCAAGCCGCTTCGGAAAAAAGACGAAAAGGGAAGTCCCAAAGCTGCTGCTCCCCGTAAGCGTCGCGAGTTCGATCCGAACCGTCCGATGTTCAGTCCGGAAACCGACATGAGCAAACTGGTGCTCGACCTCACCCAGCCCAAACCGGACAACAACAAGGAATAACCAACCCCATTCATCTGCATTCCAACCATTAACATGCGGAAACTATCTTTAATCATGTGTGCTATTGCCTGTATTGCCACTGCCCCGGCACAAGAGTTGCCCACCATGGAGCAACTCACTCCGGGCAACCCCAAATGGCTCAGGCCGCAGGCTTTGCTCAATACGCATTGGAACGAAAAAGGCAAGTTCGAATATACACTGCCTGAAGATGCCCCGAACGCCAAACCCCTGCCCCGGGAGGAAAAGAACCTGTCGGCCGACGGGCAATGGCAAGCCGTACTGGAAGGCGACCGGCTGTTTGTCGTTTCCAAGGATTCGCTCAACCCGCAGAAACTGGAAATCAGCGACCCCTCGCTGACCTACGCCGGCGAGCAGGGTGAAAGCGACGTAGTGTATGGCCAATCCGTGCATCGCAACGAGTTCGGCATTGACGGCGGTCTGTTCTGGAGTCCGAGCGGACACAAGCTGGCATTCTACCGCATGGACCAAAGCATGGTGCAGAGTTACCCGTTGGTACAAACCGACGAACGCGAAGCCGTTGTACGCTGGAAGAAATACCCGATGGCAGGCATGACCAGCCATCAGGTTCAGTTAGGTATCTACGATCCGGACACCCGGCAGACCGTCTATCTGAAAACCGACCGGTTCAACGACCCCGAGCACTACCTTACCTGTATCTCGTGGCGACCGGACGGCCGACAGATTTTCGTGGCGGAACTGAACCGCAAGCAGGATTACATGGAGCTGAATGTCTACGATGCCGGAACCGGCAACTACGTCAGCACCCTGTTCAGCGAGCAGGCCGACAGATACGTAGAACCCGAACACCCGCTCTATTTTCTGCCGGGCTCCAACGACCGCTTTGTCTGGCAGGACGAACGCGACGGATGGGATCACCTCTACCTGTATGACCTGGCCGCCAAGTCCGGATCCGATCTGTACGGAACCGAAGAGACCCACAGATACCACCGCTACAAAGGTTTGAAAAGCCGACAGCTGACCCAAGGCAACTGGCTGGTTACCGATTTGAAGGGAGCCGACCCCAAAGGCAAGGCCCTGTTCTTCATGGCAACTAAGGAGGATCCTCGCGAAAAGCATCTGTACTCGGTAAACCTGCAGACACTGGTCATCCGCAAACTGACCGAAGCTCCCGGCATTCACCACATCAAAATGTCGCCCGACTTCAGGCAGTTCTACGACGTATATGCCAACCCGACCACTCCCAACAACTGCGAGCTGGTTGACATCACTCCGAAACAAACCCGTGGGAAAAGCAGTCTGCTGTATGCAGCCCCCAATCCCTACGAAGGTTACCTTCGACCGGAAGTCGAGACCGGCACGCTGAAGGCAGCCGACGGAGAAACGGATCTGTACTACCGCCTGGTAAAACCTGTTCATTTCGATGCTACGAAGAAGTATCCGGTCATTGTTTACCTTTATAACGGTCCTCACGCCCAGCTGGTAACCGAAGGCTTTGAACACGGTCTGCCGGGATGGGATGCCTATATGGCCGGCAAGGGATTTGTGGTGTTTACCATCGACGGACGCGGATCTGATAATCGCGGACTGGCTTTCGAGCAGGCCATCTGGCACGAACTGGGCAAAAACGAAGCTGCCGATCAGCTGCAGGGCATTGCCTACCTGAAAAAGCAGCCGTACGTGGATGCCGACCGCATCGGCATTTATGGCTGGAGTTACGGTGGTTTCATGACCACCTACATGAAACTGAACTATCCGGAAATCTTCAAGGTAGGCGTTTGCGGCGGACCCGTACTCGACTGGAGCCGTTACGAGGTCATGTACGGCGAACGCTACATGGGTACTCCCCAGGATAATGCCGAAGGGTATGCTGCCAACCGCATGATTGACCAGACCGGCAAACTGCAGGGCAAGCTGCTGATCATTCACGACGATCAGGATGCAACCGTTGTTCCGCAGATGTCCATTCAGTTCCTGAAAGGATCGGTCGGAACCGGAACCTATCCGGATTTCATGATCTATGCCAATCACGAGCACAACGTACGCGGCAAGGACCGCGTCCATCTGCTCACCCGGATTGCACAGTACTTCATCGACCATCTCTGATGATGGCCGGTGAAGCCGTACACAAAGAATCTTTACCGAAACAAAAGGGATCATTATTTCTGTCATTATGAAAGGGAAAACTTTATTCGCCGCAATGGCGTTTGTTCTGTTTGCGGGCTGCTATGACCCGATTGAAGATAATAATCAGTCGGAGGACAACACCGGTGGGAACCAGTCCGGCAACACGACACAGTTATCGGTTTCTTTATTCACTTCCTCCTCGGCGGGACTCTATCCTGCCGTACTGCTTGTCTTCGACGAAACGGGCGACCGCATCCAGGATGCCATTCTGACCGAAGAGACTCCCACGGCAACGCTTACCCTCAACCGGGGCAATTACCGGCTGGCAGCCCTGTCTGGCACTTCGCAATACACTTTTCCCAAGCAATACAGTCTGGAATCGGTCATATCGGTTCCGGATGCCGGCTACAGTTCGCAGCCGCTGCTGATGGGACAGGCTGAACTGACTCTGTCGGCTGCATCGGTAACCGCCCGTCTGCAAATGAAGGTTCAGACCGCCTCAATCAGTCTTCAGATCGACAGTCTGCCGTCCGACGCACAACAGGTGCAAGCCGTTTTCAGCGATATCTACACCGGCATTAACCTGCGCGGATCATACAGCCAGACCCAGTCGGTCACATTCGACTGCCAGCCGCAGAACGGCTCCTGGCAAACCGGCGAGCTGTTCATTTTCCCGAGTGCCGGCAACAACGCCGTCATCAGCATCGCCTGCCAGACTCCCGATTCGGAACTCTGCTACGGCTATAACCTCACCTACCCGTTACTGGCAGGATATGCCTATCAGATTCGTCCGGCCGGTGAAGTCGGCATCGGCATTGGAGACATACAGATAGACGCCGGTAACGGCAACACGGAAAAAGCCGACACGCTATGGGTTGACCAGATCCGGACGGCACCGTTTCTGGCCGACGGTCATGTGGTAGCCTGGACTGAAAACGAAGAGGAAGACCAGTGCGATGCGCTGCTGATCAGCCTGAACGAATGGGAAGATGTTGCGTCGGCCTACTCGGAAACCGGTGCAGGACAGGCGGCAGACATTGCAGCAGGTTACAGTGAAGGCGGAAACCAGCGGGAGCTGACCGGCTGGAGCATCCCGTCGAAGGACGATGCCGCCCTGCTGAAAGCCGCCTATGCCCCTTACGCGTGCGTACCTTTAAATAATATATTGACCGAAGCCGGAGGAACCGCCATAGGTCTTACCACCGACAAGGGCGAAAACATCCGCTATCTGTGCAACGACGCACAGCACACCTTCACGCTGGCGTCGGCCACAGGCAGCATCACCAAAGCCGGCAGCAAAACCGCCTATCGGCTGAGGCTGGTCCGGAGAGTGCGGCTGTCGGTCCGATAAGCAGAAAGCCGGTACGGATCGGTTACAATCTGATACAGAATGACATTCGCAAAACTCAATTTTAGCCGAAATAGCAGAAAAAATGGGGTATATACCGAAAAATTAACCCCAAAAACTTGTTCATAACTTAAAAAGTTACTAACTTTGCACCCGCTTTTCGAAGCCTATGGCAAGGAACGCTACTTGTGGATGCTTCGGAAGAATAATCAATTATTAACCAACAACATTAAAACAGTCACAAAAATGGCAGATTTGATGAAGATCGCTGAAGAGGCATTTGCCACAGGCAAGGAACTCCCGGCATTCAACAGCGGCGATACCGTTACTGTTTCCTACAAGATCAAGGAAGGAAACAAGGAGCGTATCCAGCAGTACCGAGGCGTAGTTATCCGTATTTCGGGTCATGGTACAAAGAAGCGTTTCACCGTTCGCAAGATTTCTGACGGCGTAGGTGTAGAGCGCATTTTCCCAATGGAGTCACCATTCATTGAGAACGTAGTAGTTAACAAGGAGGGTCGCGTACGTCGTGCCCGTCTGTATTATCTCCGCAACCTTACCGGTAAGGCAGCCCGTATCCGCGAGAAGCAGCGCGTTGCCTCTAAGGATTGATATTTTGACTACGACAAAACAAAAACCTTTGGCAGCACTTCCCTTTTGGCGACGTGCTGCCAAAATAGTATTAAAGGCCTTGAGCTGGCTGTTCAACAGCTTTGCCCTGGCAGTAACACTGTTGATTGGCGGTTTGCTGACAGTCTCTTCGTTCAGCGACCTGATCAGTCCGACGGTGTGGATAGTCATGTCCTATCTCGGACTCATCTTTCCCATCCTGCTGATCCTGGCCATCCTTTGGTGGGCTATGCTGCTGGCAACACGCCGCTGGCGCATGTCGCTCATCCTGCTGGCAGCCCTGATGATATGCAGTCCCCGCATCTGGCGCTATTCCCCTTTGCACCTTTCCCCACAGGAAGCTGTAACCGGCATTAACGATGCTGACGGAAAGAAGAAAACCGTCGAGGCCGACACCTTCCGGCTCATGACATTCAACACCCGGGCTCTGGGTGATGCCCATGTCAGAGACCTCAAGGAGGACCTGCCCGTCATGAATCTGGTACGCGATTGCGGAGCCGATGTCGTACTGCTTCAGGAATATTCCTTCTCGCTCACCACCGGACATACCGAGCAGCAGCTCCGGAACAGCATGAAGGACCTTTATCCCTACCATCATGTGCTGCTCTATTCCAACCGGAAGGACATGGGTCTGGCCGTCTATAGCAAATGGCCTATCCTGAAGAATGAAAAGATCGACAGCCTGAAAACCAATTACACCAATGCAGCCTATTATGAACTGAACGTTCAGGGCCGACGGATAGGCATTGTCAACTGTCATCTGGCACATAACGCCATTTCGAAATCCAACCGCAAGCTGTACAATGAACAGGTTTCCCATTTCGAGAAAGACAGTCTGAAACGCATGGAAGACGGACTGCGCGAAATCGGTCCGTCGTTCCGGGCAAGAGCTGCCCAAAGTGCCACCATCAACCGCTATCTGAACAAACGCGAGGACACACGCCAACCGTTACTGATATGCGGCGACATGAACGATACGCCCACCTCGTTTACCTATCGCTCCATGCGCGGAGAGCTGGGCGACGCGTGGGTAGATGCCGGCTTCGGCCCGGGCATTTCGTATAAGGAAGCTCCGTTCTGGTTCCGCATCGACCATGTTTTCCATTCCGACCACTTCCGCACCTTGGATGCGCAAGTGGTTAAAACCGAAACCAAATCCGACCATTATCCGATAATGGTCACCTTCCAGTTGCTGCCGGAAGGCAAATAACCATCCTGCCGAAACATGCTTTCGTTCATCCCCTACCTGACACTGCTGATAATAGTATTCCTGGTCTGCAACATCCTGAGCTGGAGGCCGCAGGGTTCCATGCGCGAGCAATGGAACAGTATTACCGATACCCGTCATGCCCGATCGTTCTACAACGACGAAGGTGCTCTGTCGGTCGGAAGCATCGTATTGCTGGGACAATGGTTCTTTTTTGGCGGACTGCTGCTCTACACCTATCTCGACGCCGATCCTTTCAGCCATTTGTCGGAGCCCGACAAAACGGTAGCATGGAAGATAGGACAGTGCATGCTGATACCCTTTGCCTGGTATGCCTTCCAGTGGCTGATGTTCCGCTGGTGGGGCTATCTGCTGCATCAGGATGCACGCATCCAGATTCTGAGCCGGATCTACAAGTCCGTACACTTGCTGGCCGGACCGTTTGCGCTGATGCTGTTTCTGCTGCAAATGATCGGATGGATCAACCCGGCAAGCAGCCTTGTTTTGCTTTTACTGATTTTCATTATAGCTCAAATTCTCTTCATTTTTAGCGGGATTAAGATTTTTTGGAACGGATTTGGTACGTTGTGTTATATTTTTTTGTACCTTTGCACGTTCAAAATCGCACCTTTGCTGATTATTTGGACCATAATGTGATAATTTGATATTAGATTGCACTCATTCATGAAAGTAACAAACATCCTCATCTCGCAGCCGCAAGCGCCCGAGAAGTCGCCTTATTACGATCTGGAAAAGAAGTATGGCGTAAAACTCACTTTTAAGCCATTGATCCGTATCGAAGAACTCAGCGCCAAGGAATTTCGCGAACAGAAGGTATTCGTGCCCGACTACAAATCCATTGTATTCACGTCGCGCGTAGCTGTCGAACATTTCTTCAATCTCTGTCAGGTTCTCCGTGCCCCTATCAGCGATGATATGCAATACTTCTGCCTGAGCGAACTGATCGCCAACTATCTGCAGAAGTTCATCAATTTCCGCAAGCGTAAGGTTCACTTCTCGAAAGAAGGCAAACTGAGCGATCTGGCCATCGTGATGAAGAAGCACAATACCGGCGCCTTCCTGATGCCTGTAGCCGATGTACACAAGGAAGACCTTTCCGTCTTCACCAAGGCCAAGGTACAGGTAACCACCTGCGTGATGTACCGCACGGTCCGCGCCGAAATCGATGCCGAGGAACTGAAGTCATACGACATGGTCTGCCTCTTCACTCCTGCCGGCGTACAGTCGCTTTACGATAACTGCAACGGCAACTACGAACAGGGCGACCAGTATCTGGCACTCTTCGGCCCCAACACACAGGCAGCAGCCGAAGCCCACAATCTGCGCATCGACATCAAGGCCCCCACAATGGAGACGCCTTCCATGCAGGCTGCCCTGAATGTCTTCCTGCAGAACAACCAGTAACGGAGTATTATCTTCCGATAACAGGAAAACCGCATGAAACAATTCACTCTTCCCAAGACCGAGCGCCTCTATCTGCGCAACGCCGTTAGCGAACTGTTTGCTAAGGGGAGCAGTTTCATGGTATTTCCGTACCGTATCATCTACCGCGTGCTCCCCGAGGACGATCCTCAGGAGGCACGCGTTGCCATTATGACGATTGCCCCGAAAAAGCGGTTCAAGCACGCTGTCGACCGTAATCACGTCAAACGTCTGAGCCGCGAGGCTTACCGTCTGGCCAAGCTTCCCCTCATAGA
Source organism: Bacteroidales bacterium (assembly GCA_017632695.1). Classification (GTDB taxonomy): domain Bacteria; phylum Bacteroidota; class Bacteroidia; order Bacteroidales; family UBA3663; genus Liminaster. Next base: position 3,784 of record JAGBQS010000236.1, on the reverse strand, counting down.
ACTCTGCCGGGAGAATCATTGCAAGCTGGCTTTTGCCATGCTTTATAGCGACAATAAGTTCCTGACATTCGGGGAGACGCAATCCAGAATGGCTAAAATCGTCCGCAACCTGAGCCAGAAAGTTAGGGAGAACGGCGTATGAAACAGCTTTGCATCTGGCTCATCCGCTGGTATCAGACCAGCATCTCTCCGCTCACGCCGCCTTCCTGCAGGTACACTCCCACCTGTTCGCAGTATGCGCTCGAAGCCATTCAGAAATATGGCGTGCTGAAAGGCGGCTGGCTGGCCCTGAAGCGTATTTCACGCTGTCATCCCTGGGGCGGTTCCGGCTACGATCCGGTTCCCTGAACATTATTATAAAAATCGAATCAGACTGTTATGGTTAGTGTCGACGGCCTCACCGTAGAATTTGGAGGCACCACCCTTTTCAAGGATATTTCTTTTGTCATCAACGAGAAAGACCGCATTGCCCTGATGGGCAAGAACGGTGCGGGCAAATCTACCCTGCTGAAAATCCTGGCCGGTGTACGTACCGCCACACGCGGCAGTGTCAATGCCCCGAAGGACTGCAACATCTGCTACCTGCCCCAGCACCTGATGACCGAAGACGGACGCACCGTATTCCAGGAGGCAAGCCAGGCTTTTAAGCATCTGCACGACATGGAGGCCGAAATCGAGTCGCTGAACAACCAGTTAGCCACCCGCACCGACTATGAGAGCGACGAATACATGCAGCTCATCGAGAAGGTTTCGTCGATGAGCGAGAAGTTCTATGCCATCGACATGACCCACTTTGAGGAGGATGTCGAGAAGGCCCTGCTGGGTCTGGGCTTCAAGCGGTCGGACTTCAACTGTCAGACCTCCGAGTTCAGCGGAGGCTGGCGTATGCGCATCGAACTGGCCAAGCTTCTGCTCCAGAACCCCGATGTCCTGCTGCTCGACGAGCCCACCAACCACCTGGACATCGAGTCGATCGGCTGGCTGGAAGATTTCATCATCAACAGTCCGATGGCGGTGGTTCTTATCAGTCACGACCGCAAGTTTGTTGATACCATCACCACCCGAACCATCGAGGTTACCCTGGGCCGCATCTACGATTACAAGGCCAAGTACTCGCAGTATCTGGAACTGCGCAAGGAGCGTCGCGCCCAGCAGCAGAAGCAGTACGACGACCAGCAGAAGCAGATTGCCGAAGCCAAGGAGTTCATCGAGCGCTTTAAAGGCACTTACAGCAAGACGTTCCAGGTACAGAGCAAGGTTAAATGGCTCGAAAAACTGGAACTGGTCGAGGTGGACGAAGAAGATACTTCCGCCCTTCGTCTCAAGTTCCCGCCTGCTCCCCGTTCGGGCAGCTATCCGGTTATTGCCGAGGAGGTCGGAGCCGGCTATGTCAAGCCACTCACGGAGGCCGACTGCATTTTCCGCAATGCCACCTTCATGATTGAGCGCGGACAGAAGATTGCCTTTGTGGGCAAGAACGGCGAAGGTAAATCCACGATGGTAAAGGCCATCATGGGCGAGATTCCGCACCTCGGTCAGCTGACCGTGGGTCATAACGTCAAGATCGGTTACTTTGCCCAGAACTCGGCTTCGCTGCTCGACGAAGAAAAGACCGTCTATCAGACCATCGACGATATTGCGGTTGGCGAAATCCGCAAAAAGATCTCCGACCTGTTAGGTGCCTTCATGTTTGGCGGCGACGATACGCTGAAGAAGGTGAAAGTCCTGTCCGGCGGCGAGCGCGTACGTCTCTGTATGGTCAAGCTTCTTCTGGAGCCTTACAACCTGCTGATTCTTGACGAGCCTACCAACCACCTCGACATGAAGACCAAAGACATCCTGAAGCAGGCCCTGAAGGCCTACGACGGTACCCTGATTGTTGTATCGCACGACCGAGACTTCCTCGACGGCCTTGCCGAAAAGGTATTTGAGTTTACCGAAGGCCGCGTCCGCGAGCATCTCTGCGGCGTTTACGAGTTCCTCGAGAAAAAGAAGCTCGAAAACCTGCAGGAATTGGAAAGAAACAGGTAACTATTTGCAAATTTTGAGATTTTTGTATTTTTGTGCCGGAAAATTTTGAGAAGTAGCAGAATTTAGTGTTTCAAAACATCTTTTTTGATGCGATTTTAGTGTTTCAAAACATCTTTTTGGCGAAATTTTAGTGTTTCCAAACATTTTTTTTGATATTATTTGGATGTTTGGAAACATTATAATATCTTTGCAGCCAAGAACTATATATTAAATAGTATGGAAGAACAGATCAGTTACCTCATTAAGATTTTCCAGCGCAGGTTGGCTGCTACGCCAATGTCTTTCTTTCGTTATCTATATGGAAAGATAGACTGGAACGACACGCTGATTGGTATAAAAGGCCCTAAGGGTTGTGGTAAGTCAACTCTGATATTACAACACATCAAAGATACATTTAAGGGAAAAGAACTGGACAAGGTACTATACGTGTCGCTTGACAACCTGTGGTTCAGTAATCACGACATTATCGATGTGGTGGAATATCACTATACGCATGGCGGGACTCATCTCTTTATTGATGAGATTCACTATTACAAACACTGGCAAACGCTGCTTAAGAACATCTGTGATGATTACCCCGGGCTTTATGTGGTTTACACAGGATCCTCAATGCTTCAGATAGAGAGCAGCGAAGGGGACCTTTCGCGTCGCCAGACTATGTATGAAATGAGAGGATTGTCTTTAAGAGAGTTCCTGGAGTACGAAGGTGTACTGCAAATGGAGCCAGTTACCCTTGAACGGCTGCTCACTGATCATGTTAGCATTGCTATGGAAGTGTGCGGCAAGACAAAAATATTGGAGCAATTCAAGAAATATCTGGAAATAGGGTATTATCCTTTCTATAAGACCGTTCATCAGGGTTATTACCAAAGGCTACAGAATGTTGTCAATCAGGTGATAGATGTGGACTATCCTAATGTTGAGGACGTCTCCATTTCAACAATCCGTAAAACAAAAAAACTGTTGATGATACTGGCAGAGAGGGTACCTCAATTGCCCAAAATGAATGAGCTTTACAACGAACTGGAAACCGATCGGAACCAAGGATTAAAGATGCTGTATGCGCTTCAGCGCGGAGGACTGCTTCTGTTGTTGAGTGACAATGCGAAAAGTCCGGACAACTTGTCTCGCCCGGACAAAATATACATCAATAATCCTACCATGATGTATGCGCTTACACCAAAAGCCGATGCAGGCACACTGCGTGAGACATTCTTCTGTAACCAGTTATCTCAAGGACACGAAGTGCGTTATCCGAAAACCGGTGATTTCCTTGTTGACAGAAAATATTTGTTCGAAGTTGGAGGAAAGGGGAAGACCTTTGACCAAATAAAGGACATAGCAGACAGCTATCTTGCTGTTGACAATACCGAGGTCGGTCACAGAAATCGCATTCCCTTATGGATGTTTGGAATGTTGTATTAATAGTAAGAACAATGAATTCTCAACTTGTACAAAGGCGCCCCAATGCCTGCTTGCAAAAAACGAGTAGCGGAACAGACCGTCCAAACCCACTTTGCTGGCTCCTGCCTGCGTGATTCCCTTATCCATCAGATGGTGAGAGGTCTTCAGGTTCTTCGAGGTACCGTATGAAAGTTCGAGGGTATGCCGACGGGCATAATCCACCTTATATTCCGGCTTAACTTCCGGCTCGACCGGAGGTTCCGTTCCGGGTTCCACTTTCATTTCGACATTCAGGTTCGGCTTCGGCTGTTGTCCGAATGCCGGAAGAACCGATACTGCCAACAGAATG
>JAGBQS010000235.1 GCA_017632695.1 Bacteroidales bacterium | reverse complement strand
TACATTCGCCCACGATGCCGATATGGCGGATAATCTTGATGGAGAGCTCGCGCAGCTTGTGGTAGTCGCGGTTGGAAAGCGTCTGCGACGGAGCCACTACGATACTCTCGCCGGTGTGGATGCCCAGCGGGTCGAAGTTCTCCATGTTGCAGACCGTGATGCAGTTGTCGTAGCGGTCGCGAACCACCTCATATTCAATCTCTTTCCAGCCTTTCAGACTCTTCTCGACCAGAATCTGGGGCGAGAAGCTCAGTGCCTTGTTACCGATGACCTCCAGTTCTTCCTCATTGTCGCAGAAGCCGGAACCCAGACCGCCCAGTGCGTAAGCCGCACGGATGATGACCGGATATCCGAGGTCGGCGGCAGCCTTGCGGGCTTCGTCGAGGGTGTTGCAGGCGTGGCTCTTGATGGTGTTGACGTTGATCTCGTCCAGTTTCTCAACAAACAGTTCGCGGTCTTCGGTATCCATGATGGCCTGTACGGGCGTTCCCAGAACCTGTACGTTGTACTTCTCGAGTACACCGCTCTGATACAGCTGTACGCCGCAGTTCAGGGCGGTCTGTCCGCCAAAGCTCAGCAGGATGCCGTCAGGACGCTCCTTGGCAATTACTTTCTCCACAAAGAAAGGGGTGACGGGCAGGAAGTAAACGCGGTCGGCAACACCTTCGCTGGTTTGCACAGTGGCAATGTTCGGGTTAATCAGGATGCTGTGGATGCCCTCTTCCTTCAGGGCTTTCAGGGCCTGACTGCCGGAATAGTCGAACTCGCCGGCTTCACCGATTTTCAACGCTCCGGAACCCAGGAGCAGTACTTTTTGAATCTTATCGTTTATCATAACTGTACTTGCAAACCGAAATTAAAGTAAGGATACGAACTGTCCGAAAATGAACTCTGTGTCGGTAGGTCCCGACGAAGCCTCCGGGTGGAACTGTGCCGAGAACCAAGGCATGGTCTTGTGACGGATACCTTCGTTCGAGCCGTCGTTCATATTGATGAAGAGCGGTTCCCATTCGGCCGGAATCGTGTCGTTATCGACGGCAAAACCGTGGTTCTGGCTGGTGATGTAGCATTGCGGCGTAGGCTGGCCGTTCTCGTAGCGGCGGACGGGCTGGTTGTGTCCGCGGTGTCCGTACTTCAGTTTGATAACCTTGGCGCCGGCTGCCAGACTCAGAATCTGGTTGCCCATGCAGATACCGTAAATAGGTTTGCCGGTCTTCATGAACTCGCGCACGTGTTCAACCGTTGCTCCGCACAGGTTCGGGTCGCCGGGGCCGTTGGAGATGAACAGGCCGTCGAAGTCGGTTTCCATGCGGTTGAAGTCACAGTCCCAAGGCACGAGGGTCACCTCTACGTCGTAGCGTAAGAGGCAGCGCAGGATGTTCTGCTTCACGCCCATGTCCACCAGACAGACTTTCTTCGAGCCGTTGCCGAACTTCTTCACTTCGTGTGTCGATACGATGGCCACCTGATTCACCAGATTCGGATCCTCGAATTCGATGTCTTCGCCTCCGTCGAACACAATCTTGCCTTTCATCGAGCCGTTCTCGCGGAGCACTTTGGTCAGCTCGCGGGTATCAATACCCTCGATGCCGACAATCTGCTCTTCCTGCAGCCATTCGGCCAACGACTTCTTGCCGTTCCAATGGCTGAACTCCTTCGAGTAGTTGCTCACCACAAGGGCTCGGGCATGAATCTTCTCCGACTCATAAAAAGAAGAAAGCCCGTTAGCATCGTGAGATGCAGCCGGGACACCATAGTTTCCAACCAACGGAAACGTCATAACCAAAATCTGACCACTGTAACTTGGGTCTGTAAGACTTTCGGGATAGCCCATCATGGCCGTGTTGAAAACGACCTCTCCGTTGACGGGCTTTTCGAAACCGAAACTGAAGCCATGAAATACATGACCGTCATCGAGAATCAGCGATACTGCCTTTTCGTTTTGCATTGACGTATATAATATAAAAATGTGTAGCCTTAAACGCGGTGCAAAGATAGCGTATTTTCAGAAAAGAACAAAAAAATGCCGGCTTTTTTTGAATCGATTGTTCAGATTTTTTCAAGTGCTCCATAAAAATGCTATTTTTACTTTCAAAAATGGAAATTAAGGAACGGATGCTCCTTTTATAAGTTCATTGCGGTAATTCAGTCCACAAAAAATGTTTATAATGCAAAAATCGTCTAAATCCATACAAAAATCGTGTCCGAAAGCAAATAAATGGGGGGGTAGAACGCAGATTTCGCTATTTGGGACGATTATTTTAATGTGTGCGCGTAAAAAGGCCTACTTTTGCAACGTCAAATTGAGTAGTAATCCCTATTGTAATCCCAATCGGTTAAATACCCTTAATCAAGCATTCCGTATGAGGAGGTATTTTAACATTATAAGAGTTGCAGGTGTGGTTGTGCCGTTGCTGGCAGGCCTGACCGCTTGCAGCCAGTCTGTATATGTTCCTTCCGATGAGCCGATCCGGGAGGTGCCGTTCACGGATGTCCGCCTGTCCGATTCGTTCTGGGCTCCACGCATTGAAACGAACCGGACCGTTTCGATCCCCTCGGCTTTCCGGCAGTGCGAGATTAACGGGCGTTTCGACAACTTTGCCATTGCCGGAAAACTGATGCAGGGAGAACATCGCGGCGATTTCCCCTTCGATGATACCGATCCCTACAAGATTATTGAAGGCGCAAGCTATTCGCTGGCGGCTCACTACGACGAGCATCTGGATCACTATCTGGACAGCGTCATTGCGCTGATTGCGGCAGCCCAGGAGGACGACGGTTATCTGACCACCTATGTGACCAACCGCTGCAAGCGCCTGGAAGGCTGGTGGGGAACCAGACGCTGGGAAAAAATCAACAGCCACGAACTGTATAACAGCGGTCACTTGTATGAGGCAGCCGTTGCTCATTATAAATCGACTGGCAAGCGCACCCTTCTGGATGTAGCAATCCGGAATGCCGATCTGGTATGCCGGACGTTCGGCCCCGAAGAAGGACAGATTCATCGGCCAAGCGGACATCCCATCATCGAGATGGCTTTGTGCAAACTGTATCAGGTAACCGGCAATGCCCGGTATCTGGAAACTGCCCGCTATTTTGTGGAAGAAACCGGACGCTGTACAGACGGACACGAGCCCAGTTCCTACAGTCAGGATCACAAACCGATTCTGGAGCAGGACGAGATTCTGGGACATGCCGTCCGTGCCGGCTATCTGTATAGCGGCGTTGCCGATGTGGCTGCCTTGATGCACGATTCTGCCTATCAGCGTGCCATTACCCGGATTTGGGAAAACATGGTTTCGAAAAAACTCTATATTACCGGAGGAATCGGCAGCACATCCCGATGGGAAGGATTCGGCGATAATTACGACTTGCCTAACCGTTCGGCCTATTGCGAAACGTGTGCGGCTATCTCGAACGTATATTGGAACTACCGCATGTTCCTGGCAACCGGCGACGCCAAGTATGCCGACGTCTACGAACTGGCATTGTACAATGGTGTCATTTCGGGCGTTTCGTTGTCGGGCGACCGTTTCTTCTACGATAATCCGCTGGAATCGGACGGACGTCACTATCGCCGCGAATGGTTCGGCTGCGCCTGCTGTCCGGGTAATGTGACCCGTTTCATGGCATCCGTTCCGCTGTACCAGTATGCCTTGCAGGCAAACGATATTTATGTGAACCTTTATATTCAGGGCAGAGCCGATATTAAGACACCTCAGGGGCTGGTAACAGTCCGTCAGGAAACAGATTATCCGTGGTCGGGAACGGTACGTCTGGTTATCACACCCGAAAAATCTTCCCAGTCATTCGCCTTGCGTTTGCGAATCCCGGGTTGGCTGTCGGATCATCCGGTTCCAGGCGACCTGTACAGTTATATCGGCCAGGCAGAACCTTATTCGGTTTCGGTTAACGGTAAGCCTGCCACCATTACGGAGGGTGACGGCTATGCTACTATTTTCCGGAACTGGAAACCGGGTGACGAGGTTCTGTTGCAGTTGCCGATGGAAACGCGTCTCGTGCAGGCTCATGAGCAAGTGGCTGCAGACAGCGGACGGGTTGCCGTACAGCGCGGCCCGGTGGTATATTGTCTGGAAGCTGCCGATCAGGCTGACGGTGTCGTCTTTAACAAGATGCTGCCGCTTGAGAGTTCTTTCGAGGCTGCCTATGAGCCGGATAAACTGGGCGGTGTCGTTGTCCTGAAAACACAGGGCAGGGAACGGATGCCCGACAGTTCGGTTCAGAACACCGGCTTGCAGCTGGTTCCATATTGCGTTTGGGAGAACCGCGGACCCAATCAGATGGAGGTTTGGATTCCGTCAGAGAACGTTCCGGTTCCGACAGATAATGATTAGGCAAACCATTTTTACTAACACTAAATATTGTTGCGAATTTATTGTGCCGCACAAATTGAAGTCTTTATTTTGAAAACGAACATTCTTCTGCCTTTTCT
>JAGBQS010000234.1 GCA_017632695.1 Bacteroidales bacterium | reverse complement strand
TATTGTTGGGAATTTACTTCTGGTTCTTAAGCATGTTCTTCACCTGAGTGTAAACATTCTCGCCGGTGAAGCCCAACTTCTCATCGAGCACCTTGTAAGGAGCCGAGAAGCCGAAGCTGTTCAGACCCCATACTTCGCCATCGGCACCAACCAGGCCTTCGAGCGTGCAAGGCAGACCGGCAGTCATACCGAACTTAGGCTTGCCTGCAGGCAGAATCTGACGCTGATAGGTCTTTGGCTGACGACGGAACAGACCTTCAGAAGGAACACTCACGATGCGGCACTTGATGCCTTCCTCGCGCAGCATTTCGGCTCCGGCTACCAATGTAGATACTTCCGAACCGCTGGCCAGCAGGATTACATCATAATCCTCATCGGAACCTGCAACGATGTAGGCACCCTTCTCAGCCTGGGTGTAATCGGTACCCTCAGGCAAGGTCTTGATGTTCTGACGCGAGAAGATAAGGGCTGTAGGACCGTAAACGTTCTCCATAGCCATCTTCCAGGACTGTGTGGTCTCGTCGCTGTCGGCAGGACGGAGAACCAGCATGGCGTTGCGGCCCTTGTGGGTCTTCAGCTTCTCCATCAGGCGGATCTGTGCCTCCTGCTCTACAGGCTCATGAGTTGGGCCGTCCTCGCCTACACGGAATGCATCGTGCGTCCAGATGAACTTAACAGGAAGTTCCATCAGGGCAGCCATACGAACGGCCGGCTTCATATAGTCAGAGAATACAAAGAAGGTACCGCATGCAGGAATTACACCTCCATGCAGAGCCATACCGATGCAGATACATGCCATCGAGAGTTCGGCTACACCTGCCTGGAAGAACGAACCTGAAAAATCACCGCGCTCCATCGACTTGGTCTGCTTCAGGAAGCCGTCGGTCTTATCAGAGTTCGAAAGGTCGGCCGAAGCACAAACCATGTTCGGAACCTGCAGAGCCAGCTGCGACAAAACGGCTGCCGATGCGTTGCGGGTAGCATCGTCCTTCTTCTGCTCAACCTTGCTCCAATCGATGACAGGAGCCTTGCCGCTGAACCACTCCTTCAGCAAACGGGCCTTCTCAGGATTCTTTTCTGCCCACTCTGCCTTCTTGGCATACTTGGCATCCATGATCTTGCGAAGTTCTGCACGACGCTGGGTATAGAGTTTCTTAACCTCAGGGAAGATCTGGAACGGATCCTCAGGATCACCACCCAGATTCTTGATGGTGTTGACGAATGCATCGCCTCCCAAAGGAGCACCGTGGGTCTTGCAGTTACGCTCGTAGCTGGTTCCATCGGCCTTGATGGCACCCTTACCCATAATGCACTTACCGATAATGAGGGTTGGCTTGCCCTTGGTTACCTTGGCAATGTTCAGGGCACCACGGATCTGCTCAACATCGTTACCGTTAATCTCGAGAACATTCCAGCCCCATGAACGGTACTTGGCTGCAGTATCCTCGGCAGTAACGACCTTGCACTCGGTTGAAAGCTGGATATCGTTAGAGTCGTAGAACATGATGAGGTTATCCAGACCCAAAGCACCGGCAATACGGCCTGTACCCAGTGAAATCTCCTCCTGGATACCGCCATCGGAAATGTAGGCATAGATCTTATGGTTCATTACCTCCTCGCCCAGCAATGCTGCCAGATGCTTCTCGGCAATGGCTGCACCGACGGCATAGGCATGACCCTGACCCAGAGGACCGGATGTATTTTCGATACCGCGCTTAACGTCGAGTTCCGGATGTCCGGTTACCGGGCTGCCCCACTGACGAAGGGTCTGCAGCTCATCGGTAGTGAACTTTCCTGCCAGGCAAAGCTGGGCATAGAGCATAGGAGCCATGTGACCCGGATCCAGGAAGAAACGGTCACGGCCTTCGAATGCCATATTCTTGGGATCGTATTCAAGATACTCGCTGAAAAGCACATTAATAAAATCGGCGCCACCCATAGCTCCACCCGGGTGTCCGCTCTTTGCCTTCTCTACTGCAGCAGCTGCAAGGATACGGATATTGTCCGCTGCCTTATTCATCAAAGCGACTGAATTCATGTTCTTCGATTTTAATAATTTAACAAAATGATAATATAGAAAAAAAATAATGAATTGTATGATTTATTTTATCGCAGTATGTTACGATGTTGCAAAAGTATGGAAATATTTTCATTTTCCCAAATTTTGACTCCTTTTTTTGCACATCGTTGCACAAAACCCGCCAATTAGTCAAATTTGACTATCACAAATGGACCTTTTCGGCCCACGATGTAGCCCTGATGTTCCGGCGGAACTCGCAGATGCCGCATGCGGATGCACAGGTTCTGATACTTCTCTTCGGTGGTAAGCAGCAAGGTATTGTGCAGGCGCTGATTCTTGAAATCGCTCATGGTGACCGGAATCGGGTCTTCGTGTAAATAAACATCCATATTGCTCATATGACGCAAACCGAACGTATAATAGTGCTCGGTGTGCAACTCGCGCTGGATGTCGCGGGCTCGCCAGCACAGATGTCCGTAACACCCCATATCGGCATTGAAGCCCGACACGAAGCATCCGCTGATGAAAATCAGGATCAGAATGATGCGGCACACCCACAGCATGCGCCATTGCCAGATGAGCGGCCACGTCCACTGTCCCATCTGCATCACTCCCACATAAATCAGGAACGGGAATACCGGCAGCAGACGCACATCGATCTTACCCGGAATGCACGAAAGCAAAACAAACGTAGCCAGGAAAACAAGGGCAAAGAAATTCTGCAGGGGTGTCTGAAGCGAGAAACGCTCGCGGAATGACAGATCCGGGTTCCGGCGGATCCGGCTTACCCAGGAGCAAACCAGCATCACCATGCAGACCGGTCCCCAAGGCATCGTATCGTACCAGACAGATCCGATGTAATAGAACCAGGGACGCTTGTGGTGAATATTGTACAGCAGCGGATCGTATGTCTGCCGTCCGACAAGGCCGTGCAGATAATCCTGTCCGCCTTCCAGATAGGCACCGCCCAGCCAGAAGCCCACTCCTGCCAGGACAATCAGCCAGGTACGCCAACCCCAAACCTTCGGCCAATATTGGGCACGACGGCTTAGCAACAGATATAAAGTAGTTGCCAGGAATGGAATGACGATACCCCACAAGCCCTTGGTCAGGATGCCCAGCATGATGAACAGGCCGAAGCGGAACTGATAGCGGACCGTTCCCCGCGTGCGCGGCTTGACTCCCTCCTCCTCGTTGGCTCCCAACGGCTCGAAGAGAATCTGCCAGAAATTATAAAGTGCCAGCACCACCCACAGACAGAGCATCATATCCATGCGGATATAGAAACTCATGAAAAACATCAGACCCGATGTGAACAGCATCCATTGGGCCAGGTCGCGGCTCTGGCTGCCATCAATAAGACGCATGCCTCCCATCTCGTACCGCCACGTCCAACGGTGCATCACCTGCACGATTAACAGCGCCG
>JAGBQS010000233.1 GCA_017632695.1 Bacteroidales bacterium | reverse complement strand
TGGCATCGCTCAAGACCACCATTCTTCAAATCAAGCAGATCCCTGCTACCGAGACCGTAGGTTATATGCGTAACGGCAAACTGACTCGCGACAGTCGCATCGCTATGGTGCCGATCGGTTATGCTGACGGCTACGACCGGCGTCTGGGTAACGGACACGCCTCGATGGTGGTTGAAGGTAAGCGCTGCCCGACGGTGGGAAACGTCTGCATGGATGTGACCTTCCTGGATGTGACGGACTGCCCGGAGGCCAAAGAGGGCGATACGGTGGAAATCTTCGGCCGGAACCTGCCGCTGACGGAACTGAGCAACACCCTGGGTACCATCTGCTATGAGGTCCTTTCGACTATTTCCACCCGTGTGAAGAGAGTGTATTATAAGGAGTAGTGTCTGCGCAAGCTTGCTTGCAAGGAGTTAATGGGAGTTAGCGGGAGTTAACGGACGTTACCTCTGCTGGCGGATACTCATGGCAAAAAATGTCTTTAATAGCAAAATCATTTGTCCATTAACTCCTGTTAACCCCCGATAACTCCCGTTAACTGCAAACCATTTCATAATGAGATATCTTTTTTCCCTGATAGGAGCATTCCTGCTGGCCGGTTCGGCCGTAAGTGCACAAAGTGATATCCGGCTGTTTCAGAGCGGAGCGGAAAAGTTTGAAGCACTGTTGGCCGATATGCAGCAGGCGCAGCATCATATCCACTGCGAGTATTTCATTTTTGCAGACGACAGCATCGCACACAGGATGCTCGATGTCATGAAGTCAAAAGCCGGCGAGGGTGTTGAAGTGCGCTTGGTGGTGGACGGCTATTATGACGTGAAACGGGGCTATAATTACGCCGGCCGGCTGGATCAGTTGCGTCGCGAGGGTATCGATATCCATATTTACAAACCTTATGTCTTTCCGTATGTGCATCGCGTTTTGCGCGACCATCGGAAGATTGTGGTAGTGGACGGACGCATCGGCTATACCGGAGGCTTTAATGTGGCCGATTACAACATCAAGGGCAAGGATATGTATGGCGGATATATCGATACACATGTCCGCCTGGAGGGCCCGGAAGTGGAAGACCTGCAGTTCCTGTTTGCCGAACATCTGGAGAAAAGCGGAGGCAAGCCTTTTGCCGGCGATGCCTATTATCCCTATACCTCAGTCCTGTCTGAAGGTCTGGACGACAGACAGTCTTCTGTCCGTATTGTGGAACGCGGTCGTTCTTCCCGCCAGAAGAAAGCCGAGATGCGTCGTGAGGTGATAGCCTTCATTGATTCGGCTGAAGTCAGTCTGCATATCCAGTCGCCCTACCTGCTGCCGACGCCAGGCGTCCGGCGTGCATTGCGCCGTGCGCTCAGCAGGGGTGTTAAGATTGAGGTGCTGTTCTCACAGGTGGGCGATACGCCGCTGTTTGATACGGGTAATGTCTTTTACTCGCACCAGTTGCAGAAAAGAGGGGCGCGCGTCTGGCTCTATCAGGGAGCATTCCAGCACAGTAAGGTGCTGACTGCCGACGGACGTCGCAGTCTGGTCGGGTCTGCCAACCTCGATTATCGGGCCTTGCGCTGGAACGAGGAAGTGGCTGCCGTGATAGATGACCGGGAGGCAACCCTTTGGCTGGATTCGGCATTTGCCGGAAGTGTCAGACAATCAGTCGGAATGACGCCTCAATATTATTACAATTTGCCACTCAAAACCCGCATAAAGGGGGCAATGACCGATTTTTTCCTTTCCTGGTGTCTATAATCTGACCGAAAATTTGGAGAATTGTTAAAATTTCCTTACATTTGCCCCGTTTTGAATTGTGTAAACTGGTTTGAAAAACAAAAACATACGAAGAATGAAGAAAAATTCAACCCCAGCCTGGCTTACCACTTTCCTGCTTCGTGTAGCAGGCGGTATCCAGTATAAAAAACTTGTTAAGGCCAGCAAGAACCCCAAGCAGGCTAGCGAACAGACCCTGCGTGCCATCCTTGAATATGGCAAAAATACCGAATTCGGTCGGGCTCACCGCTTTGATTATATTCTGTCGGCTGCTAATGGCGACGAGCTTTACCAGCGATATCAGGAGCAGATTGCTCCCAGTGACTACGAGGATTATCGTGCGCTGATCGATCGCCACAAGAACGGCGAGGCCAACGTGCTCGTTCCGGGCAAGCCTGTGATGTATGCCACAACTTCGGGTACCACTAAGGAGCCGAAGTGGATTCCGATCACCTCGGTTTATATGAAGAACATCTACAGCAAGATGACCAAGGTGTGGCTTTATAACTATATCATCAACCGGCCGAAAGCCTTCTATGGCAAACTGGTAACCATCGTAGGCAAAGACATTGAGGGCTATGCTCCCGATGGAACGGTGGCAGGTTCGGTGTCCGGTGTAACGCGTCGCGATGCGCCCTCGTTCGTCAAGGAACTCTATGCCGTTCCGGGCAGTGTGTATGGTATCAAGGACTACAATGCCCGCTATTATACCATCATGCGTCTGGGAATTGAGACCGATGCCACTATCTTTATTACGGCTAATCCTTCGACCCTGGTCGAGGTTCAGAAGAATGTTGATAAGTACTACGACCAGTATTGCGACGATATCGAGAAAGGTACCTTAAGCCGTGACTTCGATATCCCTGTTGAGATCCGTTACGATGTGGAAGCTCAGCTTGAACCGAATCCGGCCCGAGCCTACGAGTTACGCGAACTGAAGAAAAAGTACGGACGCGTGCTGCCGAAGCACTATTGGCCGCATCTGCAGATCCTGAACACCTGGAAGTGCGGCAATACCAAGGTTTATCTTGACAAGATCAAGGACTTCTTCCCCGATACCTGCCTGCATCAGGAGTTCGGTTACTTCTCGTCGGAGTGCCGTTTCGGTATCGTGATGGATGATACCAACTACTCAACACTCTTCCCGCACTACCATTTCTACGAGTTTATGGCTGAGGAGGATGTTGACAAGCTGAACGATCCGGAGGCTCTGAAGTCAGTGAAGTTCTACCAGCTGCATGAGCTGGAGCAGGGTAAGCGCTATTGCCCGTTTGTAACAACCTTTGCAGGTCTGTACCGCTACAACATGAACGACCTGATTGAGGTGGGTACCCCTTACTTCAATACGCCTCGTGTATTCATGATTCAGAAGGTGAACGGCATTGTGACAATGACCGGCGAGAAGCTTCACGAGCGTCAGTTCATTGAGGCGGTAAAGAACGCATCGGCCGAGTCGAAGCTTGACGTGAAGTTCTTTGTCGGTTTTGCCGATATGTCGGTTTCGGCCTACCATTTCTACTACGAATTTACGGATCCGTCGGTTAATCAGGAGCAGTGCGACGAGTTTACGAAGCTGGTTGACAAGTACCTGCGTGAACAGAATGTCGAGTATGTGGCTAAGCGCGATTCGTTCCGCGTTCATGACCCGATCGGACACATGCTTGTTGAAAACAGTTTCGAGAAGTATAAGGCTGCCTGCATTGCCGAAGGTGCTCGCGACGGCCAGTTCAAGATGAATCTCCTGATGCAGGATGACAAGCGTCACGAGAAGTTTAAGAAATTGGTGAAGGAATAAAGATGCAAATCAATCCCGATAAATACCGTGCCGTCGTCTTCGATCTCGACGGCACGCTTTATAATAATAAGGGTCTGCCCATGAAACTCATTCTGGGCGACCTGCGTAACATGTGGGTGCTGGGTGCCGAACGGAAGGCCCGCAAGCAGATTAAGGGACAGGATTATCAGTCTGCCGAAGGAGTGTACAAAGCTCTGTTCGAAAAGATGGCAGAAGTGAAGAAAAGCCTGACTGCCGAAGAGGCACGCCGTTGGTATGAGGAAAAATACATGCCCTTGCAGGTTTCGGTGCTGCGCATGTACTTCGAAGCCCGTCCGTTAGTGACCGAACTGCTGGAAGCGATGAGGACCCGCGGACTGAAGTGCATTCTGTACAGCGACTACGGACACGAGGTGGAGAAACTGCAGGCGTTGGACATCGACCCTAAACTGTTCGATGCAACCCTCTCTGCTCCGGAATTGGGCGGACTGAAGCCCAGCCGGAAGTCGATGGAGCGCCTGATGGAAAAGTTCGGCCTTGATGCCGCCACAACCCTCTATGTGGGCGACCGTGAAGATACGGATGGTGACAGTGCCCGTCCGTTCGGTATCGAATTTGTGAATGTGAAGCAGCCGAAAGAGAACTGGGATGAGTTGCTGAAGGCTTTTCTGTAAACTTCCAGCCATGACTCATAAGATACTGTTTGTCTGTCACGGGAATATCTGCCGGAGTCCGATGGCAGAGTTCGTGATGAAGAAACTGGTAGCGGATGCCGGCTTGAGCTCCCGCTTCGAGATAGCATCTGCTGCCACAAGCACTGAGGAAATCGGCAATCCGGTCTATCCGCCTGCCAGACGCAAGCTTGCCGAGCACGGCATCTCGTGCAGCGGTAAAACGGCACGACAGCTCACCCGGCAAGATTATCTGTATTACGATCTGCTGATCGGTATGGATCAGTGGAACCTTAGGAACATGACCCGGATGTACGGCGGTGATCCCGATGGAAAGATCCGTCTGCTACTCGACTATACGGACCATCCGCGCGATGTGGCCGACCCTTGGTACACCGACGACTTCGATGCCACCTGGCGTGATTGCCTCAATGGCTGCCGATGCCTGCTCCAGGATATTATGGAGCAATCGGATAAGGTTCGTTAAGCAGTTACTGCAAACGGAAGGTAATAGGCATCACGTACCAAACCCGCACGTTTTCGCCTCGCTGTTTGCCAGGTTCCCATTTCGGCATCATCTCTACTATACGGATGGCCTCTTTGGAGAGTAATTCATGAGGTGTCCGCATAACTTCAATGTTGCTGACTGATCCGTCTTTCTCTACGATGAACTTTACGGTTACCCGTCCCTGAATTCCTTGTTTTGCAGCCTCTGCCGGATATTTCAGGTTATTCTTGACAAACGTCATCAAGGCAACATCTCCACCGGGAAATTCGGGGTTCGTTTCAACAACCGTGAATACCGGCGAATCGTCAGGTACAACCGGAGTGGCGGAGGGAGCTGGGTTCGGAGTGGCGTCCTGACGTTGTACTTCGACACTCTCAGCGGTAAACTTGCCGGAATCGTCGGTGGTACCCGAAAAAAAGATCTTCACATTGTTATCGGCTATTTCGGAAGCGAAGGCCGAAACCTGAGGAATAGTAAACACGGCTGCACAAAGTGCAGCAACCGGCACGCTAAACAACAGTTTGGTGCGTGCCCATGGATTTGATTTCTTTTTAAGCATCATAGTGATACGTTTTTTAATTGAACTTTGGTGCAGGCAGTTGGTAATTGATTGCAGTCGGCTACCAACTGCCTTTTTTATGAGTAGCATCTGATAGGATTTCGCGTCGATACCTCCTTCCAGAACGGCTTCGTCGGCTTCGTATTCGTGAATGACTTGCAGTTCACGGCGGATGAGCCAGATGGCAGGATTGAACCATTGCAGGATGAGTGCCGCTTCGGTCAGCAGCAGGTCGATGGTATGACAATGGTGAATATGTCCGAGTTCGTGCATCAGGATGGCACGCCGGTTGTCCTGATAGTCCTCTTCGTTAACTACTATATAATGCAGCCAGCTGAAGGGCGATGTCTGATTGGAAGTTAGAATGAGTGTCGTGCCGTCGGCCAGTCTGGAGTGTCTGCCCGATGTCAGTATCCTTGCCAGACTGATGTACGAAACCATTGTGCGCAAGGCAAATGCCGCGATTCCAACCAGATAAACAATGATCGATAGGGCAATAGCCGGATTGGTGTGGCTTTCAGCAGATGCAGTATCGGTAGCGGAGCTAAGAGCCTGGCTGTTCACTTCTTCCCAGGTGGACTGAAAGACTTCCACCCGACTGTCGGTCCCGGAATTGCATAGCATACCGAAAAGTGGAATCAGAAATGACAGCAGTAACAGTCCCACCAGCGTTGCGCGGTTGAAGCGGTGGAAGGTTTCCCGGCTCAGCAGCAACTTGTAGAACAGGTAGTAGGCTATGAGGCAGAGTCCGGTTTTCAGCATATAGACAAAGAAGGTTCCCATGTTAGTTTAGGTTTTTACGATTACGGTTGCTTGCCCTTCTCAACTTGCTCGATCAGGCTTTTCAGCTCGTCGATGGAAATATCTTCCTCCTTGACAAGGGCAGAAATGGCGTTGACGTACGACCCGCGGAAGTATCGGCCGATAACGGATGTCAGCGTTTTCTTGTGATATTGTTCGGCGCTGATGGCGGCGTAGTACTGATGCGATCCGCCGACGGCTTTGTGGGCTACATAGCCTTTCTCCTCGAGGGTGCGTACAACCGTCGATAATGTATTGAAGTGCGGTTTGGGCTCTTCATAATAGTTGAGCATTTCCTTTACGAACTGTGGTCCGTGTTCCCAGAAGATGTTCATAGCTTCTTCTTCCTTGGCGGTCAGGTCTTGTTTCATCGTATTTGTTTTTTGTAGTTTAACAGCTTGTAAATTAAATAGGACGTTTGTTTATTCCTGCTTCATGAAAAGCACTTTCCGGCATTCTTCAATCCGTTCGCGGGCATATTCCAGGGCGTTGGGATCCTCGTCGGAGCCGGCAACTTGGACGTACTGCTCGTAGCTCTTCATCTCGTTCCGGTAATCCTTCAGTTTGTGGTAGCAATAGGCCAGTTGGTAGTATACGTTGGCATGACTGGGGCTTGCCTTGAGTGCCTTCTGATAGTAGGGGATCGCATTGGCAGCCCTGTTGAGGGCATAAAAGTTGCAGATGCTGTTATATAGGATAAAGAGCGTTTCCTGATTGGGCTGCATCTTCCCGATAGCTTCCTCGATGTCGGCGATGCCCTGTTGGTTGATATCGGCCAGCAGCTGCATGAGGTTGCTATGTGTGGTGCTGTCGTTGTTCACGTCGTACACCAGGCCCCAGTCCTTTTTTGGGTTGGTGAAATAGATGTTTCCTAAAGCTAATTGCAGTTCTGCCACACCTAATCTTGAAAGGATATTGGGATTGTTCCGCTGGGTCTGATCCACTGCCAGCTGGAGATAGTCGTAGGCCGAAGGGACATCGTGAAAGCGCAGGTACGACAAGCCCAGATAGAAATTTGTAGTAGCGGTACTGTCGCCTTCCGAACGCAGTTTCTCGTACGCCTCAATGGCTTGCTGATACTTTCCTGCCTTATGCAGGGCATAGGCTCGTGCTGCATTTACTACGTTGTTGGCCGAATCGATGGCGTAGTAGCGGTTCAGGATTTCGAGGGCATCGGAGGGATGGTCGGTATCTACCAGTTTTTTAGTCAGGCTGAGCAGGTTGTTGACGTTTTCAATGTCCTTTTGGGCGGCCATCATCTGATACCTGATTGCTTCCACGTCCTGTTCCGTCTTTTCGTAGCACCGTGCAAGCAGGAAGAGGTCATCGGACAGTGTGTCGGCATGCATCAGTTCGTGGCACAGGCTGATACATTGTTGGTATTTGCCTCTCACGAAATAACATTTGGCTAATTCCCGGAGTATGGTATCGTCAGAGCGGCCTTCAGCATTTTGTGCCCGATAGAGACTGTCGGCAAGAACCAGTTGCTGCAAGGCGCGGAAGCTGTTTCCATGTTCCCGATAGTTGAGTCCCTGCCGGTAATATGTTTTCCAGGTCGGATTGTCGGCTGACTGGACAGAGTCAGTTTCCGTTCCGGCAATAGCTGTCGCCGAAAACAGTCTTACGGGCAGCAAGAGTAAGAGAATGAACAGTATGTATAGGATTTGTTTCATTGTTTTTCGTTTGTTCTGTTGCATTGTCGCTGCAAAGGAACGAACTTTTTTAGTTTGAACGAAACTTTTTAGTTTTATTTGGATTTTCCTTAACTGTTTTTATTAGTTTTGTAGGATTTTGTTAGGTTGAGATTGCAAATAGTAATTATCTTTGGGATAGTATTCGGCTATTATGCGGATAGAGTCGAGCTCTTGTAGGTATATCGTTGTATGGTCGTTCGTATATTAATCAAGGCTGTCAGATTAACAGTTTTTGTCTAAAAATAGCGATCCCTCACATTCTGCTGTATAACTCGCTTGTTTTCAGCTGTTTCTGCATGTGAGTGGTCGCCAGCATCCCTCACATACCACTCACAAACCCCTCATATCATCCCTCACATCGGTATTCTGGTTTGTCTGCTGATTCTTGTTTATTTTGTCAGTCACCCGGCCGCATTTGCAAAGGCCGACGATAAGTCGGATGTGAAGGGTGGTGTGAGTAGTATGTGAAGGGTATGTGAGGGGTTATTTCAACCACTCACATCACCAAATTG
>JAGBQS010000232.1 GCA_017632695.1 Bacteroidales bacterium | reverse complement strand
CACTCTGACAGGGTTGTTATAATTCAGTGTAAGGACAGTAGTCGATGCAGCATCCACCTGGGCACCTTCGGCTATCGATTGCGAAACTAGCTGCAGGCTTACGCTGGGTGTCGGCGTGGAGTCGTCTCCATCGCTTCCGCCACAACTAAACAATGAGAAAGATGCCAACAGCATCAAGAGTTGAAAAAAGGTTTTCTTCATTTTTGTTCAAATAATTATAGCCAATAACAATGGTTTTGCGAAAGATAAAGAAAAGAGTGCACATTGTTGAACGGGCACTCTTTTCTTTCAGAGGTCTGTTTCCCAAACTGCTAAGATCATGGAAGCAGTTCTACTTTTACTATAGTAAAGCCAACTCCCTGGAAGCGCAGACCCTTCTCGTTTAGCTCATCAAGAGCCTCTGCAGGAATCGGCGCCTCGAAATAGCCGTCGCCGTCAACCTTGCCAGCCTGAAATTCGTTCCAGTCGCCCCAACTGTCGACATGCTTATAGATAGGATTGTAATCGCTGCCCTTGTCTTTTATCGTGACGCGGACAATGTTACCTGCCTTTGCACTGGCGAACTTTTCAGCAGGAATAACGATGGTGGCACTCCAACTGTCGAAGACAGTCTCTACGTCCCAGATGGCAGAAGAATCGGAACCGCCGCCACCGCCACCATGCTGGATAAGGTCGACCTTGGTGATGGTGAATCCTAAGCCCTGGAATCGCAGACCTTTCTCCTTGAGTTCTGCAACAGCCTCTGCCGGTACAGCAGCCTCGAAATAGCCGTCTTCCTCGACCTTTAACGCCTGGAATTCGTTCCAATCGCCCCAACTTTCGACATGCTTGAAGAGCGGGAGATAGTCGCTGCCTTTGTCTTTATAATATACGCGGACGATATCGCCGGCATTAACATTAGCAAACTGGTCGGCTGGAATGGCAATTGTGGCGCTCCAGTCACCAAACTTGGTCTCCTGATCCCAAATCGTGGTTACGGTATCTTCGCCGCCTTCTTCGCCGCCACCTTCAACCCAAACATCCTGAATTACAGTGACTTTTGTGACTATTACCTTACCCTGGATGACAAAGATACCACCCCACCATTGCTGCTTAAGGGCTGCATCTATCATCTCCTGAGTCAGTTCGAGTTCAACATAGCCTTGCTCACCGACTTTGAATTCGGGATTGGTTTCGCCTGTCCATTTTCCATACTGCCCGCTCCAGTGGCCTTCAAATACCTCAAACCACCATTCTTCCTCTGTCGGTTCAATGTAGAAGCGGACAATCTGACCGGCCTCGACGTTGTTCTTAACAAACTCTGCTCCGGCATCAGATCCGATGTAAGGCTGAGCGCCTCCACTCAGATTCTCATTGCCTTCCCAGAGAATTGTTTCTACAGTCTCCCAGTGCGGAACGCCAGCAGAAGGTTTATAGGCCAGTTCTGGCATTGAAATGCTCTGTCCGTCGTAGGTATAAAGCGTTCCGGCGAAAGAACCTTTGAAGATGTTGGTCAGCGGCACGCGGAAGGTGAGTTTGTTGGTTCCCTTGCGTTCGAAGCCCTCATGACCGATAATCTGCGGTTCGCCGTCAGCGTCGAGCAGCTCAACACTCTTGATGAACTCCAGGTCGGTTCCATACACTTCTATCAGATCACCGCCTTGGGCTTCATCGCCAGGCTGTTTCGAGAATCCGGAAACCACGGTATGTCCAAGCGTCAGCGGCAGGCGTGACTCAGCCTCGTCGTCGGCAGTGCGGACAACAATCTTGCCGCCATCGGCAGGGATGCCGGCAGGTGCGTCGACACGGATCATGTCGTTGCCGACAATCTCGAAGTTGGAAACTTTTATGCCACCGGGGAATTCTATTTCGGTAACGTCAGAGAAACCGGAGCCGTTGATGGTCATCGGCTGGTTGGTGACTACCTTCGTCGGGAAGAACGTTTTGATGCCCAATCCGACGTTAGCCGAACCTTCGTCGTCTTCAGCGCAGGCAGTGAAAGTGGCACCGATGAGAACCACCGCAAGCAGCGCGCCTAAATAATTGATTATATGCTTCATAATTT
>JAGBQS010000231.1 GCA_017632695.1 Bacteroidales bacterium | reverse complement strand
TCCAGTTTCACGATCACATCCTTCTTGTTATCCTGGTCCTTCTTATTGATACCTCGACCGTTCATGATTTCCAGATTATAGAACAGATGGTCGTTGAAGAGTTGTCCGTAGAAGTCGATACCCAGATCACGGCCATACTGAACGCCGAACAGCGGATCGGAGCCGCAACCGGTCAGATAAGTGGTTGCCTGACTGTACACATCAATCAGCTTGCACGTGGTCGGAGAATAGGGGTTCTCCATCGAAAGCTGGTTCTTGAACTGTCCGAAACGGACGGTCAGCGCCTTGCTGTTCGTAATACGGTAGTCGGTATAGAACTCCTGAACCACGCTGTTGAAGTCGTGCATAAAGAGGAACGACCAGCGGTCGGTAATGCGGGCCTTCACCCACAGGAGCGTACGCTTCACATCGAAGGTGTTGGTGTTCTTGTCTTCCATCCGGGTGTAGGTATATCCGGCCTGGGCATATCCGTTCACCTGGAAACGCTCAATCACATCTTTTACCCAGTAGGCATCATCGTGTTCGTCCGAAGACTGTGCGCACAGAGGGAGTGCCGTAAGGCACACAGACATAAGAGTCAGGACAATCCGTTTCATATTCTTATTGATTATAGCATTATTGATTATAACAACTGAAAATCCTTTCCAGTTTGGCAAGGTTCATCTTGGGCGTAACCAGCGATACCAGAGGTACCACCACAAAACCGCCCAGCATGGCAACGGCGCCGCAGTCAATCGGGTTCATCAGGGCATTGCCTGTCATCATGTTCACTACGGTCAGACCGACGCCCCAGGCGAAGCAGGCCCATACGGAAGCCGGCGTAACGCCCCTCCAATACAGACCCAGCAGGAACGGAGCCAGGAAGGCACCGGCCAATGCGCCCCATGAGATACCCATCAGCTGGGCAATGAACTGTGGCGGATTGAGGGCAATCATCAAACTGATCACAATGAAGAACACAATCAGCACGCGCATGATGACAACCTTGCGGCGCTCTTTCTTCTCGGCCACCATATCGTCGATGGTTCCTTCGGGAGCTTCCTCCTCGGAGCTCTTCTTATCGCGGTAAATCAGGTCGAGGGTCATGGTCGACGACGACGTAAGTACCAGCGAAGCCAAGGTTGACATCGAAGCCGAAAGTACCAGCAGCACCACGATGGCTATCAGGGCATCCGGCAGGGTCTCGAGCATCGAGGGAACGATGGAGTCGTAGGCATATTTGCCGCTTGCCGAAACGGCAGGTTCCGGATACAGGCGTCCGAAGCCGCCCAGGAAGTAGCAGCCGCCTGCCACCACAAAGGCGAAGACGGTCGAGATAATGGTTCCGCGACGGATGGCCCTGCTGTCGGAAATCGAATAGAACTTGCCTACCATCTGCGGCAGTCCCCAGGTACCCAGCGAAGTCAGCACCACAACGCCCAGCAGGCTCAGGGGATTGGGACCGAACCACGAGGCGAAGTCGCCCGGCTGGAAATTGGCAAAGAGTCCGGCCTTATCGGTAGCCAGATCGTGAGCCGTCGGCACACATTCGCCCATCTTGCGGACAGCCTCCGTCAGGCCGCCCTGATTGCCGAGCACCACAGCTATGAGGGTCACGATACCGACCAGCATGATGATGCCCTGAATAAAGTCGTTGATGGCCGTTGCCTTGTAACCGCCCAGAATCACATAGACGGCTGTCAGCAATGCCATGATCAGGGCGCAATAGGTATAAGGTATGCCGAAGCCCATCTCGAAGAGTTTCGAGATACCCATATAGACACCGGCGGTGTAAGGAATCAGGAAGACGAAGGCAATGATGGAAGCCGTTACGCGCAGACTCTGGCTCTGGTAGCGCGACCCGAAGAAGTCGGGCATGGTACGGCTCTGTATGTGCTGCGTCATCAGACGTGTGCGGCGTGCCAGAATCAGCCAGGCCAGCAAGGAGCCCACCAGGGCGTTGCCGATGCCGATCCAGGCCGACGACAGACCGTATTTCCAACCGAACTGACCGGCATAGCCCACAAACACTACGGCCGAGAAATACGAGGTTCCGAAAGCGAAAGCAGTAAGCCAGCCGCCCACCGAGCGGCCGCCCAGCACAAAGCCCTCAACCGAAGAGGCCTGCTTGCGTGAATAAATTCCGACTGCGACCGTTATTCCGAAGAACAGAAGGGTCAGTAGTATCTTGATAAACACGGGAGAGAAAAAGTTAAAGGTTTATAATCGTTTTACAGGTACCGGTTTACTTGAAGCGGTGGAAGCCCATAATCTGACGCATCTCCTCCACGTTACGGCTGACGATGGCGCGTGCTTTCTCGGCACCTTCATCGCGCACCTTGTTCAGGTAATCGGTATCGGCATAGATCTCGTTGTAACGCTCGCGGATGGGCCGTGTCACATTGAGCACATCCTCGGCAATCTGCATCTTCAGGTCGCCATAGCGGATGGAACAGTCATTCCAGGCAGCCAGGAACTGGTCGTACACCTCGGGAGCGCTCACCAGCTTCAGGAAGTAGAACAGGTTCCTGATCGGCTCGTTCATCTCGCTGTTCGGCTCGGTAGGCGTCATATCGGTAACGGCCTTCTTGAACTTCTTGATGACTACGTTATCCTCGTCGTTGATGTAAATGCAGTTGCCTTCGCTCTTGCCCATCTTGCCGCTTCCGTCCAGTCCGGGAATCTTGACGGGTTCGCCTTTGGCCTCGTAGGGCTTCGGCTCGACCATGAAGTCGGTCTTGTAGAAATGGTTGAAGCGGTTGGCAAAGTTACGCGCCATCTCCAAGTGCTGCAGCTGGTCCTTGCCTACCGGCACGAAGTTGGCCTTATGCTGCAGGATGTCGGCTGCCATCAGTACGGGATAGGTCAGGAGGCCGGCATTCACGTTGTTAGGCTGCTTGCGTGCCTTATCCTTGAAGCTCACGGTCTTCTCCAGCTCGCCCAGATACGCATGCATGTTCAGTAAGGTATAGAACTCGCAGGTCTGCGATACGTCGCTTTGGATATAGATGATGCACTTATCTGGATCCATACCGGCAGCCAGATACTCCGAAAGGATGCTGCGGACGTTCGGATTCAGCACCGAATGATCCGGCTGGGTGGTCAGCGAATGATAGTCGGCAATAAAATAACGGCAGTCATAGTCGTTCTGCATTTCTACGAAGTTACGCAGAGCGCCGTAGTAGTTGCCCAGGTGCAAATGTCCTGTGGAACGGATGCCGCTCAGCACGATTGGTTTCTTTTCCATATCTTTATCTTTTTCTTTTCGTTTCTGAATGTCCTGTTTTTCTGATTTTTAGAAAAATCGGGTGCAAAGATACAAAACTTTTCAAAAACTGGCAAGATTATCGACAATTATTTAGAAAAAAAACATGTTTTCATACATTTTGTTAAATATTCTTACAAAATGCGGACTGATTTCACGAAAAATGCCTATCTTTGCACGCAAATAATGGAAGATTGATGAAAAAAATCACTTTTTGCCTGACGTTTGTCCTGCTGTCGCTCGTATCGGGCGGCTGCCGGAAACAATCCGCAGAACCCGTTGCCGACCGCTTCACCCAGCTGACGGATTCGATTGTGGCGCAAATTGAAACGCCTGTCTTTGCCGATGCAGAGTGGGTGTTTCAGGAGGAAGCCGACGATGACGGCTGGCATCTGGCCAAACTGCAGGCTCTGATAGATACCTGCTCGGCTCAGGGAGGAGGCACGGTAACGGTGCGTCCGGGCCTGTACAGGCTGAACGGATCGCTGTGGCTGCGCAGCCGCGTCAACCTGCATCTGGACGAAGGTGCCACGCTGCAGTTCAGCGGACGTGCCGACGATTTCCTGCCCGTTGTGCCCACACGCTGGGAAGGTACCGATCTGCTCGGACGCTCGCCCATGGTGTATGCCGACGGAGCCGAAGACATTGCCCTGACCGGCCGGGGGACCATCGATGCACAGGGCAGCCTGGAGATGGCAGCCTGGGGCATGGTTCCGGGCGAAAGCAGCTTTGCCGAGAACGTTCACGGCACACACGGCGAGACGGTCGAGATGAACGACGTGCGCCGTCTGCGGGCCATCGGCACACCGGATGACTCCACGCAGTATGTACCGCTCCGGGAGCGCGTCTTTGGCGAAGGCACCTTCCTGCGCCCCTGTGCCGTCGAGTTCCGTAACTGCCGGCGCGTGCTGATACAGGACATCACGCTGCTCGACAGTCCCTTCTGGTGCATTCACCCGCTCTACAGCCAGCATGTTACGGTGCGCGGCATGACCATCAGGAGCCACAATCCCAACAACGACGGCTGCGATCCGGAATCGTCGGCCAACGTGCTGATCGAAGGCTGTACGTTCCAGACCGGCGACGATGCCGTAGCCATCAAGTCCGGACGGGATCTGGACGGCCGGCGTGTCGGAATACCGTCGGAGAACATCGTGATCCGGAACTGCCTGTTCCAGTCGGAATGCAACGGTCTGTGCATCGGTAGCGAGATGAGCGGCGGCGTGAGCAGCGTCTTTGCCGATTCCATCCGGATCGGCACGGTCAAGAACGGCCTGCTGTTCAAGTCGAACAAGGACCGCGGCGGCTATATCCGCAACGTCTGGGTCCGGAACGTCACCCTCGACCGTGCCCAGGGTGCCATACTCCGCTTCGAGAACAACTACTTCGGCTACCGCGGCGGCAACGAACCCGCCCAGTACGAGGATTTCTGCATCGAAGGGGTGAAAGCAGGCAGGGCCGACTCGTACGCCATCTACTTCGACGGACTGGAGGAACTGCCCATGCGGCATATTCGGGTGTCGGGCTTCGAGGCCGATTCGGCTGCCCGAGCCTGCTATCTGTTCCATGTGACCGACTACCGGTTTACGGACTGCCGCGTGAACGGCGAGACGCTTCCCGAGGTGCCTGAGCTGAGTGCCGAACGGCAAATGTGCGATGTCTGGTAAGATGAAGAAGATCGGACTCTTAAGCGATACCCACGCCTGGTGGGACGACCGTTACCTGAAGTATTTCGCACCCTGCGACGAGATCTGGTTAGCGGGCGATGTGGTGGACGAAAGCATCTGCGACCGTCTGGAATCCACCGGCAAGACGTGCCGCATCGTGTGGGGCAATGCCGACCCGCATTCCATGCGTCTGCGCTACCCAAAAGACCAACGCTTCCGGCTGGAAGGCGTATCGGTGTGGATGACGCACATCGGCGGCTATCCCGGACACTGGCCCCGCGACGTGTACCGTTCGCTCCTCGCCAATCCGCCCCGGCTGTTCGTTTGCGGACACTCGCATATCTGCAAGGCAGTCTATGATCATACCTTAGGCGTCCTGGTACTCAATCCGGGCGCTGCCGGCACCTACGGACAGCAGGTTCAGCGTACGCTGATGCGTTTTGAACTCGATGCCGGGCAGGTGCAGAACCTGGAGGTCATCGAGCTGGCCGGCAAGTATTAACTCATAGTCACAACTCAAAATTATTAAGAAAATGAATCCCGAAAATAAGAAAATGAATCCTGAAGCATTCAAGCAAGCTATATCCGAGGCCGTCTCAGTCCTGCAGAAAGGCGGCGTCATCCTCTATCCTACCGACACCGTATGGGGTCTGGGCTGCGATGCCACCAACAGCGAGGCCGTACGCCGCATCTATCAGATCAAACATCGCGCCGACAGCAAGTCGATGCTCTGCCTATGCGATGCCATCGGGCGCGTGGACTATTATTTCCAGAACGTTCCCGAAGTAGCCTGGGACCTTTGGGAAGTGGCCGACAAGCCGCTTACCCTCATCCTGCCGCGTGCCCGCAACGTGGCTCCCGAACTGATTGCCGCCGACGGTACCATGGGCATGCGCATTACGTCCGAGAAGGTCAGCCAGACGCTCTGTGCCCGGCTGAAGCATCCGCTGGTCAGCACATCGGCCAACATCAGCGGCCAGCCTACCGCGCGCTGCTTTGCCGACATCAGCCCCGAAATCAAGGAGGCGGTGGATTACATCGTGCCGCTCCGTCAGGACGAGACCGAGAACCCGGCTCCGTCGGGTATCATCAAGGTGGGCGACGGCGGCCTGATACAAGTCATCCGATAACAAACTGATATTCTCCGGACAAAGTGAAGTGGTTCGATAAGTTACAGACGTGGCGCGACAAGCACCTGACGGAACAGCAGTTAGTGCTGATCCTGGCCTTCCTGACGGGTCTGGGAGGCGCTGTTGCCGCCCTCATCCTGAAGTGGCTCATCCATTCTTTCCAGCACCTGCTTACCTTCTCGTTCATCGACGGTGCCAACTTCCTGTACCTCCTGTGGCCTGCGGTGGGCATCCTCATTGCCGGTCTGTATGTGCGCTACATCCTGAAGGACGACATCTCGCACGGTGTTACCAAGATCCTGTATGCCATCTCGCAGCGCAAGTCCATCATCAAGCTGCACAACATCTATTCCAGCGTACTGGCATCGAGCATCACCATCGGCTTCGGCGGATCGGTGGGTGCCGAGGCGCCTATCGTGCTGACCGGCTCTGCCATCGGCT
>JAGBQS010000230.1 GCA_017632695.1 Bacteroidales bacterium | reverse complement strand
GCTGAATCGAAACGCTGCAAACAGATTTCCGACTCTCCCATACAGGTGTATATCTTGGAAAGGCAGAACGTATCATCAAGACATTCTGCTAAAGGCAACAAATCATTCAGCAATGCCAGACACTTCTCCGGCTGATGGCAACCGAGCAAAGATATGGCATAATTTATTCTGCTATCCAAAATGAATCCGCTATCTCCACTCAAAGCAAACTCTTCCATCGATTTTTCTGCATACCGAGGGAAATCTGCATCGCAAAGATGATTACAAAGCAAGGACATCTGTCCGTACAACCGACCAAGGAGGAAGTGATCTCCGCATTGACTTCCGACTGCTTCCGCTTCCTTAAACAATAGCAAAGCGGTATCCATTCGGCTTGCATTACATAAAATAACACCATGCAGGAACTTGCACAGCAGCACGTCCCTTGCAGAACCATGAGCCTCGAAATACCGCTCGGCAATACTGATAAGAGAATCGTTTGCTCCCTCTTCCATAAGCCGATACTTGTAGTAGGCATCAAGCAAGATATATTTGGACAGGACAGCTTCGTCCGACATTGCATCTGGCTCAGCTTGGGCAACAGAGTCGAGCAAGAGCAATGCCTGATAAGGATTCTCCTGTATCTGCTGTTCTATTTCTTCCAGTCTTTCTGCCACAACCCGGTTCTGTGAACAGGAACAGAAAACCAGGAGGCCAAGAAGGCAATATATCAGTCTGTGCATGGTATGATGAAAAAGCGGTTGGGGTGCAGTACAGACTACACCAGTTTTCCAATCAGTTCGTAAGGTTCGGCACGGACAATCTCCACATTGTAGAAATGGCCGATGCGGAGCGCCATGTGGCTCCTGATGCTGCGATCCACTGCCGTAGGGACCTTAGGGAGGCTCTCGATGGGAATAAGCACTTCGGGATCGACCTCGGGACTGTCATACTCCGTGCGACCCACATAGTACTCGCCATCCTGACGGTCGATGATAACGCGGAAGGTGCGGCCTTCCTTCTGCTGCTGGCACTGGAGCGAAATCTCCTGCTGAAGGGTCATAAGTTCATCCAAGCGGCGCTGTTTCACCTCGGCAGGCACATCGTCCTGATAATGCAAGGCGGCATAGGTGCCCTCTTCCTCGCAGAAGGCAAAGGCTCCCATACGCTCGAAGCGCTGCCGGCGGACAAAGTCCTTCATCTCCTGAAAATCCGCTTCGGTTTCGCCCGGGAAGCCTACCATCAGCGTGGTGCGCAGATGAATGCCCGGCACGCGGCGGCGGATCTCGGCCAGAAGGGTCTCGGTTTCCTGACGGGTTATGCGACGCAGCATGCGTTCCAGCACATGATCGGATGCGTGCTGCAGGGCAATGTCGAGGTACTTGCAGATGTTGGGATACTTGGCCATCACATCGAGCAGATCCATCGGGAAGTCGTTCGGATAGGCATAATGCAGACGCAGCCACTCGACGCCCGGAATCTGTGCAATCTTCTCAACCAGTTCGGCAATGCAATAACGCTTGTAACGGTCGATGCCGTAGCCGGTCAGGTCCTGGGCGATGAGCTGAATCTCGTGCACACCGCCGGCTACCAGCGTTTCCACCTCGTGGATGACATCCTCCATCGGGCGGCTCTTGTACCGGCCCGTAATGAGGGGAATGGCGCAGTAGGCGCACATGCGGTTGCAGCCTTCGGAAATCTTGACGTAGGCATAATGCTTGGGCGAGGTCTGGAAACGCTGTCCGCGCAACGAGTCGTCCCCTTGGTGGCCCAGATCAGAGAGGATCTGCTTCCAGTCGAACTTACCGTACAGACGGTCGATTTCCGGAATCTCGGCCATCAGTTCCTTGCGATAGCGCTCACTCAGGCAGCCCATCACGAAGATCTGACCGATCTTGCGGCGTTTTTTCAGTTCGGTAAGGCCCAGAATGGTGTTGATGCTCTCCTCCTTGGCATCGCCGATGAAGCCGCAGGTATTCACGATGACGATTTCGCCCTTCGGGTCCTCCGGATCGTGGTGCATGCGGTAGCCGCAGGCAGCCAGCTGGCCCATCAGGCGCTCGCTGTCCACCAGGTTCTTGCTGCAACCCAGCGTAATGAGGTCGATTCTGTTCCTGATCATTCGGCAAACAATGAATCTACAAAGGCTTTGTTATTAAAGATCTGAAGGTCCTTCATGCCTTCGCCCAATCCGATGTAGCGGACAGGGGTCTTGAGCTGGTCGCTGATGCCGATCACAACACCGCCCTTGGCGGTACCGTCCAGCTTGGTGACAGCCAGCGCGGTAACATCGGTAACGGCAGCAAACTGCTTGGCCTGCTCGAAGGCATTCTGGCCGGTGGAACCGTCGAGCACCAGCAGCACCTCGGGATTGGATTCGGGCACTACTTTGGTAATCACCTTGCGGATCTTACCCAGCTCGTTCATCAGGCCCACCTTGTTGTGCAGACGTCCGGCGGTATCGATAATCACCACGTCGGCGCCTTCCTTCACGGCATGCGTAACGGCATCGAAGGCAACCGAAGCCGGATCGGAACCCATCTGCTGCTTCACTACAGGCACGCCTACGCGGTCGCCCCAGATCTGGAGCTGATCGATGGCAGCCGCACGGAAGGTATCGGCAGCACCCAGTATCACCTTGTTGCCAGCCTGCTTGAACTGGTAGGCCAGCTTGCCGATGGTGGTGGTCTTACCCACTCCGTTCACGCCTACCACAAGAATCACATACGGGCGTTTCATGCCCGGACGCAGGTTGAAGCCGTCCCGTTCCTCACGCTCGTTCTCGGCCAGTAGGGCGGTAATCTCCTCGCGCAAGATGCGGTTCAGCTCGCTGGTGCCGACATATTTGTCGCGCGCCACACGGTCTTCAATACGCTCAATGATACGCAAGGTGGTCTCGACGCCCACGTCGCTGGTCACCAGAGTTTCCTCAAGGCTGTCAAGCACTTCGTCATCGACCTTGTCGCGGCCGGCAATGGCCCGCGTCAGCTTGTCGAAGATACTCTGCTTGCTCTTTTGCAAACCCTGATCGTACGTTTCCTTGTTTTCCTTCTTGAAGAAATCGAAAAAGCCCATAGTGTTTCGGAATAAAAAAATGACCGCAAGGAAGCCCGGGCCTCACTGCGGTCATTATTGTTTTTTTATCTTGCGGAGGCAAGCTTACTTAGCTACAGCTTCCTTAACCTTGTCGTTTGGAACCATCTCCTCTACGAAGACGTAAGCGCCTGTCTTAGGAGACTTTACCATACGGATAACTTTGCTGAATGTACGGCCTTCACCGGTCTGGAGAGAAGCCACTGCTTTCTTTGCCATAGTTTAATTCGTTTTATTATGGTTAATAATATCCTACAGGATTACTTAATCTCCTTGTGGATTGTGTAACGCTTAAGGAATGGGTTATACTTCTTCAACTCAAGACGCTCGGTAGTATTCTTACGGTTCTTGGTGGTGATATAACGAGACATTCCAGGAACACCCGAAGCCTTCTGCTCGGTGCACTCGAGGATAACCTGAACGCGGTTGCCTTTAACTTTCTTTGCCATAGTTGTATTAGCCGATTACATAACCAGCCTCCTTAAGAGCGGCTGAGATACCCTTCTTGTTGATAGTACGAATTGCAGCAGCCGAAACCTTGAGATATACAAAGTCATCAAGCTCTGGAACATAGAACTTCTTCACCTGCAGGTTCACATTGAACAAGCGCTTGGTGCGACGCTTAGAGTGTGAAACGTTATTTCCACTTCCTGCCTTTTTACCAGTGATCTGACAAATTTTAGACATTGTTTTGTTCGTTTTTGTATAAAACCGGACTTAATGGAAACCCCTGACAGAAGGGCGGGATATCCGATTTTAATTGTTTATAGTTAAAATCGTTGCTTTGAAGGAGTGGTTTGAATATCTTCCTGCGGGCGCATCACTTCCCTCACGGAAGGTTTTCTCGGCCACGACCCTCGAAACAGGGTGCAAAGTAAGTACTTTTCCGCGAATTATCCAAATCTTTCAGCTACTTTCTTCTCAATTTTGGGTAATCAATGCTTCCAAAAGTCGCAAAGCGGCATCTGCAGCTTGCAAAATAACATCTTCACGCTCTCCGTCAAACACATAAGTGCGGGCGGTTTGCAGCTGCTGTCCGTCGGACTTCCGCCAGACAGCTCCGATGCAGACGGTTCCCTGCGGCTTACCCTCCGAAGGACCCGGACCCGCCACTCCCGTTGTGGCTACGGCACAGTCGGCTCCGCACACCCGGGCGGCTCCCTTCGCCATCTGCAGGGCGGTATCCTGACTCACCACCCCATCGTGCAGTTCCACGCCGAGCACCTGCTGCTTTACGCTTACGGCATAGCTGACGATGCCGCCCTTGAAGTAATCGGACGAACCGGCTATGGC
>JAGBQS010000229.1 GCA_017632695.1 Bacteroidales bacterium | reverse complement strand
TTTATTCCTTTATTATTTTTTAGGTAAATCCAAATGAAATCAATCTCAAACTTCAGCAAGATATTGACTGCAGCAGTTGCATCAATGATCTCTTCATCGGCAATAGCCGGTGGCTTGGTAACTAACACCAATCAGAATGCATCTTTCCTGCGACAGTTGAGCCAGGAGGCAATCATCGACATTGAAGGCATGTATGCCAACCCTGCCGGTACCGCCTTCCTTGCCCCGGGTTCGCACGTAGCCTTTAATATTCAGAACGCCAAACAGCAGCGCGACATCACCACTACTTACGCTTTGATGGCCTATAATACAAAATACGGCAACCCGACCCGCAAGTACGACGGTAACGCATTGGCTCCCGTGATTCCAAGCGTTCACTTCAGCTACAACTGGGAAAAATGGAGTGTGAATTCGAGCTTCGCGCTGACCGGAGGCGGCGGCAAATGCGAATTCGATAACGGTCTGGGAACCTTTGAGAGCCTCTACTCGGCCAGCATCTACAACGGCATCATGAGCAATCTGGTTACCAGCTTCACTAACGCAGGTATGGGTATTGATGCAGCTAAGGCTGCTGCCCAAAGTGCTTTTCAGAGCTACTCGCTGAACGCCTACATGAAGGGCCGCTCCTACTATTTCGGCTGGACAATCGGCGGTACTTACAAAGTGCTCGACAATCTGGCTGTTTTTGCCGGAGGACGTCTGGTTTATGCCACTAACAACTACAACGGCTGGGTGGAAGATGTTCACGGCTACTATGTTAACCCTATGACTTCGGCAACCGTCGACGTTGACCTGAACGACAATGCCCTTTCGCTCAATGCCGACCAGAACGGTTTCGGCTTCACTCCGATGCTCGGCATCGACTGGAAGCTGAACGAACATTGGAACTTTGCTGCCAAGTATGAGTTCAAGACCCGTTTGCGCCTCGAGAACAAATCGGAAATGAACAACTATACGGCAACCCTGTCAACCTCGAACGCTACCCTCGCCCAGTTCCGCGACGGACGCAAGATTAAGTCTGACATCCCGGCTACCCTCTTTGCAGGTGCCCAGTATTCGCCTATTGCAAGCCTGCGCTTCAATGTAGGTTACCACTGGTACGATGACAAGAATGCCTCGCAGTATGGTGACAAGCAGAAGAATATCGACGACAACACCTACGAGATTACAGCCGGTGCTGAATACGACATCAACAAATGGGTTACCGCTTCGTGCGGCTGGCAGATTACCCGCTATGGCCTCTCGGACGCTTATATGAACGACCTGAGCTTCGTAACCAACTCGCAGAGCTACGGTCTGGGCGCTCGCGTTCACCTGTCCGAAAAATGGAGCATCGACCTGGGCTTCATGCAGACTATCTATGAGAGCCGCGATGTTACGGTTAAGAACTTCATCGGTTCCGGCTTGGATAAAACCGACCATTACAAGCGTACCAACCGCGTACTGGGTATCGGTCTGAACTTCGACTTCTAAACCATCCGATACAGACCACTAATCCTTTCGTGGAATAAGTGGAATAAAACGAATAACGGGGTGCCTATTGGCATCCCGTTTTTCTATCTGTTTTTCTATCTCTCTTCTACACCTATTCAATACCTCTTCTACCCCTCTTCTATACCTATTCTATACCTATTCTACACCTATTCTATACCTCTTCTTCCTCTATTCTACCTGTTTTTTCTTCTGTCTTTACTTTTATTCCGGTCCGAACCGTTCCTGTTCCAGCCGGAATCAGGAGTCTTTCCTGTGCTTGGACCCTTTCCTGCGTAAGGATTACGCCCGGAATTGGGATTCTTTCCCATTTTGGCATCACCATTATATTTGGGTGTATCCGGTTTATTAAACCCGGAACGGACAAAGCCGAACAGCTTGTCGATCAGATCCCTTCGGCCCATTTTCTGCAAGGAAGCCTTCAGTGTGGGCACATTCTCCTTCTGATACCAGAAGAAATAGGCTCGCTGGCGCTGTTTCTCAACCGGATTATGTGCACAGTAGCAAGGCTGGAGCGTATAGGGATGCAGACCGCTATAGTAAATCTCGGTCGAAACGGTCATGGGCGTCGGAGTAAAATCCTGTACCTGTTCCAGCTGGAAATCCATACTTTTCGTCTCGGCTGCCAGCTCGGCCATCGCCTCCTCCGTACTGCCCGGATGCGACGATATGAAATAAGGTATGATCTGCTGACGCAATCCGTTCTTCCGGTTGATCTCGTCGAACATAGCCTTGAACCGATGGAAAAGCTCGAATGACGGCTTACGCATCACCTTGAGCACCTCCGGATTGGTGTGCTCCGGAGCTACCTTCAGACGACCCGAAACATGATGGCAGATCAGTTCCTCGGCATAGCGGCGGTTTATTTCCCGATATTCGCCGTTCTTTCCTTCGTTCAGGATCAGATCGTATCGGACACCACTGCCTATGAAACTCTTCTTAACACCAGGCAAGGCATCGACGGCCTTGTAGATTTCGAGCAGCGGACGGTGATCGGCATCCAGATTCGGGCATACTCCTGGAGCCAGACAGGACGGTTTCTTGCACTTCTCGCAAAGGGAAAGATCTTTGCCCCGCATACGGTACATATTGGCCGAAGGTCCGCCCAAGTCGCTGATATATCCCTTGAAATCGGGCATAGCAATCACCTGACGCGCCTCGCGCAGGATGCTTTCCTTACTGCGCGAAGCTATGAACTTGCCCTGATGAGCCGATATGGTACAA
This sequence comes from Bacteroidales bacterium, assembly GCA_017632695.1. Classification (GTDB taxonomy): domain Bacteria; phylum Bacteroidota; class Bacteroidia; order Bacteroidales; family UBA3663; genus Liminaster. The sequence goes on along the minus strand of JAGBQS010000229.1, from coordinate 7,461 downwards.
AACGAACAGCCTCCGAAGCAGCCCCGATGCATACAGATGGAATGACGGATCATCTCGTAAGCCGGAATGCGCTTGCCGTTGTACCGGGGATGCGGCATCCGGGTATAGGGCAGGTCAAACGAACGGTCGACCTCCTCGGTTGAGAGAGGCGGATACATCGGAGTAACCAGAATGGCAATATCGCCTGTCTGCTGCCACAACCTGTGACTGTGCCATTGGTTGCTCTCTTCCTCAATGTGACGGAAGTTCTCGGCCTGCGAACGTTTGTTCTTCAGGCATTCTTCGAACGGATGCAGTACGATATCGCCCTCCTGTGCATCAATACGCGGCTGGCGGCTCACCACCTGCGGAACATCGTAGTAAGGCAGTCCCTGCTCTATGCGACGGGCAATCTCGATCATGGTCTTCTCGCCCATTCCGTAACAGATCACGTCGGCCTCACACTCGGTAAGCAAGCTGGGACGTAGCCGGTCTTCCCAATAATCATAATAGCTCAGACGCCGCAGACTGGCTTCGATGCCGCCCAAGACGATCGGCACATCAGGGAAGAGTTCGCGCAAGATCTTCGAATAGACAATACTGGGCATATCCGGTCGCTGGCCTGAACGTCCGTCGGGAGTATAGGCATCGTCCGAGCGCCTGCGACGTGCAGCCGTATAATGATTCACCATACTGTCCATCGCCCCGGGAGAAATACCGAAAAACAGGCGCGGCTTGCCCAACTTCCTGAAGTCGCGCAAATCATCACGCCAGTTGGGCTGAGGCACAATAGCCACCCGATAGCCTGCCGACTCGAGCACCCGTCCGATAACGGCGGCACCGAAAGAAGGGTGGTCGACATAGGCGTCACCACTGAACAGAACCACATCCAGCTGGTCCCATCCGCGCATTTGTACCTCTTTGGCCGAGGTCGGCAACCAATCAGTTATCACAAGTTATCAACACTTTTTCGTCAGAAATTGAACTTTTATGGCACAAAAATAGCGTTTTTTGAAGAAAAAAACAAAAAAAAAGCCTCTTTTTCGCTTTTTTTCATGAAAAAATTTGGATTTCCTTGTTTTTTGCCGTAACTTTGCACCCGCTACGCTAAAATCGAAGGTCGCTTAGCCTTCGCAAGGTTGAAGACCAACCTCGCAAGGTCGCTACCAATACTAGGTCGCTTAGCTCAGTTGGTTCAGAGCGTCTGCCTTACAAGCAGAGGGTCGGGGGTTCGAATCCCTCAGCGACCACAACGAATTTTTTGTAGTTCTCCAACCCATCTCGAATGGGTGTTCAAACGGATTTTTTCAACAGAAAAACTAGCAATTTTTTCTAAGGGACTGAGCACTGTGAAGTGCCTCAGTCCTAATTATTTTCCCACTACGAGCATTTTTACGCTCCTACGGGAGAATTTTTACTCTCTAACTGGAAATTTTTTATTCTCCAACTGGAGAACAAAAAAAAGCCCCAAATGCGATTGTGCATCTGGAGCTTATTTCGTTCCTGAGGAACGGTTATTCTGTCCGGGTTCCGATTACTTGAAGAACTCCTGGAACTCTTCCATCGAAACCTCCTTCTTCTGCAGCTTGACAGCATTCTTGATTTCGGCCATGATCTTGCGGCTCATAGCGTTATCGCGAAGCTGTGCGCGCTGCTTCTCGTCCTTCATCATGCTGTCAACATAGGTCTTGAGGTACTCCTCTGGCAGACCGCTCATACCATACTGAGCCATCTGGAGGTTAACCATCTCGCGAGCCTCGTTGCGCATATCCTCGTCGGAGAGCTGAATGCCCTTATCGGCAACAATCTTCTCCTCGATGAGCTGCCAGGTGAGATCCTCCATCATGCGTGGGAAGTCCTCGTCCAGCTTCTTCTCGTCGCGCTTTTCGTCGCGAGCCAGCAACCACTTCTTCAGAGCCTTCTCAGGGAAGGTCAGCTTACCAACCTGCTTCATCAGAGCCTCCTTGGCATCAACCGAGAACTTATACTCGCTGTTGGCAGCCAGCTGACCGGCGATGTATTCCTTCACCTTAGCCATGAACGCCTCTTCGGTAGTGCAATCCTCGCCATAAGCCATCGTGAAGAACTCCTCGTTCATCTCAGCCTGCTTGCGGTGCGAGATCTCGGTGATCGAGAAACGGAAGTTGGCGGTAATGCCGGCAATCTCCTCCTGCTTTTTCTGGAGCAGAGAAGCGAGCTCAGACTGATTGTTGTTGTAGGCAGCAGCCGGGTTGAAGTCAACCGAAGAGAGCTTCTTGGCACCCTCGAACTTCTTCTTCTCGTCATCGTTCTGGAAGAAACGTGGCAGAACGGTAGCGTTCTCGGCTTCGATGCCGCCTTCCTTGATGTTGCCAGCCTCATCGAGCTCGGCAATGTTACCCTTGATAACGTCATCGGCAGTAGCTTCGTCGGCCGAAACAACCTCTCCGAAACGGTTACGCAGACCTTCAACCTGCTCATCAACCATCTTGTCACTTACCTTGATGGTGTAATAAGGAACCTTAGCGCCATCCAGCTTCAGCTCGAACTCAGGAGCGATGGCGAGGTCGAACTTAACGGTAAACTGCTCGGCAGTTGCGAAATCAACAGGCTGCATATCCTCGCTAACCATTGGCTCGCCCAAGACGTTCAGCTTATTCTCGGCAATATAATCGTACATGGATTTATTGATCAGCTTGTTTACCTCATCAACGGTAATCTGCTGTCCGTACATCTTCTTAACCATACCGGCTGGTACCATACCCTTACGGAAACCAGGCATCTGGATTCTCTTGCGGGCGTCTTTCAATTCTTTCTCTACGGCCTCGGCATAATCGGCCTTCTCGATGTCAAGTTCGAGAACGATGTTCACATCGTCAACGACTTTCTTTGTAACTTTCATTTGAACAATATTTGATAAAATTAAAAATTTCTGCGCGCAAAGATATAAAATGTCCGCGAAATCTCCAAATTTCGGCGGACATTTTTATTATATTAATGTATATTAACAGAAATCGGCCCTGTTTTGACAGCTTAGCTATTCATTCCCGTCGGCCGATTCCGGAAATTTACCACTTCAATCCCATAGCTTTGGCGATGTTCAGCGGAATCTGCGCATTGTCGTTATGACCCATAAACAGTTCCTGTCCGACACCGCAGGCATACACGGGCACCAGACCGGCAGTATGGCCGCCGGTAGTCCAACCCATAGCCGCCTTGGCTGCCAGAATGCGGACAGCTGTAGCCGACATCTGTTCGTTCTCGCTATAGAGGTTCTTCTCGGCACTCATGTGACCCTTAAACGAACGCTCGTAGATATCGCGCAGCTGTTTCTCCTCGTCGGCAGTCAGCTGAACGGTATCCCAGAAACCGAAATCGTCGGTCAGCATCTGCTTGACCTGCTCCCAGCTAACCTTATTATTATTGGCAGCACGCAGCGCCTGGAAATGGCGGGTCGATTCGTCCTTGCTGACCTTCTGACCCTTCAGCAGGTTGGTGCGGATGGAATAGCCGCTTGCCTGGCAGCCCAGCGTCAGACCTCCGGTTTCATGATCGGCAGTCAGCACAATCAGGGTCTCGTCCGGATGAGCCTTGTAGAACTCGTAAGCCAGTTTCACGCAGCTGTCGACGGCCAGAACCTCCTCGAAGGCTGTAGCCGCATCGTTGGCATGACAGGCGAAGTCAACCTTTCCGCCAATCTCGTTCATCAGGAAGAAGCCCTTGCCGCCCTTCTCCCCGCTCTTCCGGTAAAGGAACTCAATCTGGGCACGCAGCTGGTCGACGATGGTCACCTGACCGGGCTTGCGGTCAATCCAGTAAGGCAGCGAATACACATCCGGCACATCCTGATCCTGCAGCATGATAACCTTGTCGGCATTCCTGCCCATTTCTTCGTACTGCTTCAGACCGTAGGTAACGGTATAGCCCGCTTCCTTGGCCATATCGGCCAGCAGCTGCCTGTTCTCGGGGGTATTCTGGCGATGCTCGATGTGAATCTCGCTGCCTCCGAAGAAATCGAACCCGGTTGCATAGATCTGCTTGGCGATTTCAAAATAATGCTTGCGCAATACGGAATGGGCATATTCGGCAGCAGGCGTAGCGTGATTCAGAGGCACACTGGTACCGATACCTACGGCATAACCTGCCTCGTAGGCACGTTTAGCGATACTGTAGGTTTCCGTAACACTGTCGGTCAGGAGTCCGATAGCCGAGTTATAAGTCTTCTCACCGCAGGCCAAAGCAGTTCCCGAAGCGGCCGAATCAGTCACATCGCTCGAAGAGCTCCATGTGGCCGAAACACCCACAACCGGCAACGAAGTCATGCACAGCGGAACCCTGCCCTGAATTCCACGGGACTGTCCCAGATAATACTCAGCACCCTGAACGGTATTCACACCCGTACCGTCACTGATGAAATAAAATACGTACTTGGCCTTCTTGGGCTCATTCTTCTTGGCACATGAAGTAAACATGCACGAAGCTGCCACAGCTACGGCAAGGAAAGCAAATAACTTCTTTTTCATATCTTCGTAATGATAATTTTTCCGCAAAGGTAAGGCTTTTTTCGGACAAATGGGCTATGTTTTTGCGAAGTGCTTTTTCTTTTAAGGTTTTTTAACAAATAAATGTTATTGTATCAAAAACTATAAGTAGGTTCAGATTGCCTAACCTGCTGAATCAGATAATGCGTCTTCGATTGCCCAACAGATAACAATCAGAGCAACATTTATCCTCTTATTGTTACAAATACCATAACTATCCGGAAAAACTGGAATAATCCAGACTAAAAAAGGGGCGAAAAAATTTGGAGGACATAAAAAAACGGACTACCTTTGCGGCACCAAAACAAATTCACAAAATACAAAGGGCTTAAACCTATTTATAGTTATGCAGAAAGACAACACAAACAAGAACATCAGTTTCGATACCAACGTTTCGGTCGACTGTGTCATACTTGGTTTCGATGGCGAATCGCTCAAGGTTCTGCTTTCGAGACAGAGCGACGAAAACCCAAGCGAAAAGTACAACGACCTGAAGCTTCCAGGCCGTCTGCTTCATGCATACGAAGATCCGGATGATGCTGCCTACGATATTATTAACCAACTGACCGGCACCAGCCACCACTATGTCCGCCAGTTCCGTGCGTTCGGCTCTCCCGACCGTATCAAGAACCCCAAGGACGTGCTCTGGCTGGAGAATGCCATCAAGCAGAAAATCGGCCGTATCGTAACGATCGCCTACCTGTCGCTGGTGCGTATCAACAACCGTACCCACCGCACATTTGCGGGTCACGATGCCACCTGGTACAAGGTAAGCGAACTGCCGGAACTTGCCTTCGACCACAGCCACATCATCAGCGAAGTGCTGAAAGAGCTGGAAGGCATCTCTACCCTGCAGCCACAGTTGCTGTTCGAGATGCTGCCTGCCAAGTTCACGCTCCTGCAGATGCGACTGCTGCACGAACAGATTGTAGGGCACAAGGTGGATGTCCGCAACTTTTCCAAGCTGGCCCTGAAGAAGCCGTACATCGTGCCGCTCCAGGAATGGGAACAGGGCGTAGCCCATCGTGCCGCACGCTACTACAAGTTCAAGGCAGCCAAGGCCAAGAAATAAACTGTCCTAAAGACTACTGACATACAAACCTATAAGCTACAGAACTTATAAATATAAACCAATATGAATCTATTGTTAGGATACGACATCGGAACGTCGTCAGTTAAAGCTTCATTGGTCGATGCCGAAACAGGCAAGACAGTTGCAAGTGCACAATATCCGGATGCAGAAGCCCCCATTATGGCCAAACAGGCCGGCTGGGCTGAGCAGGACCCTGAAATGTGGTGGGAAGAACTGAAACAGGCTACCCTCCGTGTTTCAGCAAAAGCCGAAGCAGGCAATGTCCTGCAGTCGGTTAAGGCCATCGGTATCTCTTATCAGATGCATGGTCTGGTATGTGTTGACAAAGCCGGCAAGCCGCTTCGTCCATCCATCATCTGGTGCGACGGACGCGCTGTACCTTACGGCAACGCTGCCTTCAATGCCATCGGAGCCGAAAAGTGCCTGAGCCACCTGCTCAACAGTCCCGGCAACTTCACGGCTGCCAAACTGGCATGGGTAAAGGAGAACGAGCCTGAGATCTTCAAGCAGATTGACAAGATCATGCTTCCGGGCGACTACATTGCCCTGCGTCTGTCGGGCGGCGACAAGAAGACTACCGTTTCAGGTCTGTCCGAAGGCATGTTCTGGGACTTCAAGCAGAACGAGGTCTCGAAGGACGTCATGCAGTACTTCGGCTTCCCTGAAAGCATCATTGCCGAAATCGTTCCTACATTCAGCATACAGAGCCGCGTATGCGCTCAGGTAGCTGCCGAGCTGGGACTGCCCGAAGGTACGCCTATTTCGTATCGTGGCGGCGACCAGCCGAACAATGCCCTTTCTCTCAATGTTATGAAGCCAGGCGAGATTGCCGCCACCGGCGGCACTTCGGGAGTGGTTTACGGTGTTCTGGGCGATGTCAACTACGACCCCAAGAGCCGTGTCAACACCTTTGCCCACGTAAATCACGGAACCGAAGGCACCCGTCTGGGCGTATTGCTCTGCATTAACGGCACAGGCATCCTCAATGCCTGGATGAAGCGTACCGTTGCTCCCGAGGGCATCGGCTACGGTGAGATGAACGATCTGGCCGAATCCGTTCCTGTCGGAGCCGAAGGTCTGTCGGTCATTCCTTTCGGCAACGGCGCCGAGCGAGTTCTTCAGAACGAGAACCCCGGAGCATCCGTTCACGGCATCAACTTCAACATCCACAAGAAAGCCCACCTCCTGCGCGCCGCTCAGGAAGGTATCGCCTTCAGCTTCGCCTACGGTATGGAAATCATGAGCGGAATGGGCATGGACATCAAGACCATCAAGGCCGGACACGCCAACCTCTTCCTTTCTCCGCTGTTCCGCCGCACGCTGGCTGCCGTAACGGGCGCTACCATCGAGCTGTACGAGACCGACGGATCAGTGGGTGCTGCCTACGGTGCAGGTATCGGAGCCGGTATCTACAAGGATTCCGACGATGCCTTCAAGACCCTGAAGCACATCGCTACCGAGAAGCCGGTTGAGGATACTGCCGCCTACGTGGAAGCTTACAAGCGGTGGAAAAAATGCCTTTGAAATAAAGGTATTCAACAGGAGTTAGCGGGAGTTAATAGGAGTTAGCGGACGTTACCTATGCAGGCGAATCATTTGACCGTTAGCAGCAAAAACATTCGTCCGTTAACTCCACAGGCTAAGCCTGTTAACTCCTGATAATTCCAGTTAACACCCCCCAAAAACATAAAAGACTAAGAATCATTATCAATAAATTGTTTAACCAAAAAAACTGCTAAGAAAATGGCAAAAGAGTATTTTCCTAACATCGGAAAAATCAAGTTCGAAGGCAAGGACAGCAAGAACCCAATGGCCTTCCATTACTACGACGAGAACAAACTGATCATGGGCAAGCCCATGAAGGAGTGG
>JAGBQS010000228.1 GCA_017632695.1 Bacteroidales bacterium | reverse complement strand
TACGAGTTGGACAAAAAGATGTGGACCGTTCTGAGCTGCCCGACACAGGGCCTCGAGATCGACGAAGCATCCTTGAAATATATGGACACCAATCACGATGGTGCGATTCATGTCGACGAGGTTATTGAGGTGTCCAAGTGGCTTACGAGTGTCCTGAAGGATAAGGAACTGATTCTGGAGGGGACCGATACTCTCAAACTCGATGCCCTGAATCAGGAAAATGCCGACGGAAAGGCACTTTACGATGCTGCTGTAGGAATCCTGAAAAGTCTGGGTAAGGCTGATGCCAAGGAGATCAGTCTGGCCGACAGCTCCAGCTGTCTGGCAACCGTCCTGAAGGCCAAGCTCGAGGCTGCTCTTGCTGCCATTGATAAGAGCGCTGCCATCGAGGCTCCGTTCGGAGATCAGACCGATGCCGTTGAAGCTGCTTACAATGCCCTCGATGCCAAGGTGAAGGATTACTTCATGCGCGGCAAGCTGGCTCAGTTCGCGACCGAGAGTACCACCAGTCTGGATGTGCAGGTGGCACAGATCCAGGCTATCAGCGCCGAAAACCTGACCGGAAAGATGGACGAGATTGCCAACTATCCGATTGCCCGTGTGGAAGGCAAGGAAACGCTCGATCTGAAGGCTGCCATCAACCCGGCTTGGGCTGCCCGGTTCAATGTGATTCGAGGCATACTCGATCCGAAAGCGAAGGAACTGACTGAAGCCGATTGGGCAGGAATAGGTTCGAAACTGAAAGCTTTCCGCGATTATCAGGCAAGCATCACCATCACTGAAGCCGATATCAAGCTCGACGATGAGTCGGCAGGTGTTCAGCTGGTTGACAAACTGCTGCATCTGACCCGCGATTACTATACGCTCCTGAAGAACTATGTGACCCTGCAGGATTTCTATGGCCGAAAGAAGGCTATCTTCCAGGCCGGTACCCTGCTCATTGATCAGCGTGCCTGCGACCTTTGCGTCAAGGTGGCCGATGCCGGTGCCATTGCAGCCCAGGCTCCCAAGAGCGGTATGTATCTGGTAACCTGCGCATGCTCCAGCAAGGTTTGGAACGAGAGTTACAGCATTGTAGCGGCCATGACCGTAGGTGATGTCGATGATATCTATGTAGGTAAGAACTGTATCTTCTACGATCGGAAGGGCCGAGACTTCGAAGCCCGTGTCACGAGTATCATCGACAATCCTATCAGTATTCCGCAGGCCATGTGGAGCCCATACAAGAAAATGGGTAAGATGATTTCCGATCAGATTACCAAGTTTGCTGCCGAAAAGGAAGCCGGCGTCATGGATGAGGCGGCCAAGGGAATCAACGAGAAGAGCGATGCGGTGAAGAATACCAGCGCCGAGACCGCCAAGGAAACCGGCAAGTCGGTAAGCACGTTCGATATCGCCAAGTATGCCGGTATCTTTGCCGCCATCGGTATGGCTCTCGGTATGCTGGCATCGGCTCTGGTTGCCATCATCTCCGGTATCGCCAAGGTATTCGCCGGTCTGGTCTGGTGGAAATCCTGCCTGCTGATTCTGGCAGTTATCTGCGGTATTATCATTCTAATTTCCGGCCCGTCGATGTTCCTCGCCTGGCTGAAGCTCCGTCAGCGTAATCTGGCACCGGTGCTGAATGCCAACGGCTGGGCAGTCAACGCCATGGCAAAGATCAACATTCCGTTCGGCGCTACCCTGAGCCAGGCTGCCAAGTATCCTAAGACCGTAGGCGCCAAGGATCCGTTCTCGGAGAAGATGCCACTCTGGAAGCGCCTGCTCATCTGGCTGATCATCATTCTGGCGGTTGTTGCAGGCGTGGGATACTATGCCTATACCAAGGGCTGGCTTGATCAGTGGCTTTAATCTGAAAAGTTTTATATAAACCATATTTAACGCCAATACTGAACCACCCTCAGTTAGTGAGTGAGGGCCCAGTGGAGGCACAATATTAACAATTTATTGAAATTTGTAATTCAATGATCAAAATCACTTTTCCTGACCAGTCGGTCAAGGAATTCGAGAACGGCGTGACGCCGCTCCAGGTGGCTGAATCGATCAGCCCGCGTTTTGCACAGGATGTGCTGGTTGCCAAGGTAGGCGATGAAATGTACGATCTGACCAGGCCTGTTACAGCCGATGCAGCCATCGAGTTCTTCAAGTGGGACAGCCCGGAAGGCAAGCATGCATTCTGGCATTCTTCGGCACACTTGCTTGCCGAGGCTTTGCAGGAGCTTTATCCCGGCATTCAGTTCGGTATCGGTCCTGCCATCGAGAACGGTTTCTACTATGATGTAGTGCCTGCCAATGGCGAAAACATCAAGGAGGCAGATTTCCCGGTTATCGAAAAGAAGATGATCGAGCTGGCTCGCCGCAAAGAGAACATCGTGCGTAACGATGTGCCTAAGGCCGAGGTGCTGGAGGCTTTTAAGGCCAAGGGACAGACCTTCAAGTGCGAACTTATCTCCGAGCTCGAGGACGGCAAGATTTCTACCTATACTCAGGGTGCCTTTACGGATCTTTGCCGTGGTCCTCACCTGCCGAATACGGGTGCCATCAAGGCCGTCAAGGTGTTGAGCGTAGCCGGTGCTTTCTGGCGCGGCAACGACAAGAATCCTCAGATGAACCGTGTTTACGGTATCGCTTTCCCGAAGCAGTCAATGCTCGATGAGTATCTGACGTTGCTCGAAGAGGCCAAGAAGCGCGATCATCGTAAGATCGGCAAGGAAATGGAACTCTTTGCCTTCAGTACCAACGTAGGACAGGGTCTGCCTTTGTGGTTGCCGAAGGGCGCTGCTCTCCGCAACCGCCTGCAGGAGTATCTGACCAAGATCCAGAAGCGCTACGGTTATGTGCAGGTTATTACCCCGAATATCGGTAACAAGAACCTCTATGTTATTTCAGGTCACTGGGCAAAGTACGGCAAGGATTCGTTCCAGCCTATTGCTACGCCTGAGGAAGGCGAGTTCTACATGCTCAAACCCATGAACTGCCCCCACCACTGTGAGATCTACAAGACCGCGCCCCGCAGCTACCGTGACCTGCCCATTCGCTATGCCGAGTTCGGCACCGTTTACCGCTATGAGCAGAGTGG
>JAGBQS010000227.1 GCA_017632695.1 Bacteroidales bacterium | reverse complement strand
CCTCGCTGGCCGCATGCTCGACGACTGGCACCGCTACATCGAGGACTTCATCCAGGTAGTTCCTATCGAGTACAAGCGCGTGCTCGAGGAGGAGAAGATGAGGAAGCTTCACGAGAAGATTGCCGACATCCAGAGAGATTATTAATTTTCAATTGTCAATTATCAATTATCAATAGGAAAAATGGGAAATCCGAAAGCATTTTTAGAGATACATCGACAGGAAGCCGGTTACCGTCCTATTAACGACCGTATCCACGACTTCGGCGAGGTGGAGCAGACGCTCTCTACCCGCGAACGCAAACTGCAGGCCTCGCGTTGCATGGACTGTGGCGTGCCCTTCTGCCACTGGGCCTGTCCGTTAGGCAACAAGGCGCCCGAGTGGAACGATGCCCTGTACAAGGGGGATTGGGAATTAGCATATCGCCTTCTGAACAGTACGAACCCTTTCCCAGAGTTCACGGGTCGCATCTGCCCCGCCTTGTGCGAAAAGGCCTGCGTGCTGAACCGCTTCAATCATGAGCCGACAACGAACCGTGAGGACGAGTGTGCCATCACGGAGGCCGCTTTCCGAGAGGGTTTTATCACGCCTCATACAGACATTGTTCGCAATGGAAAGAAAGTGGCTGTGATTGGTGCCGGTCCGGCAGGACTGGCTGCTGCCAACGACCTGAATCTGAAGGGTTATCAGGTAACAGTTTTTGAGAAAAACGAAGCCGCTGGCGGATTGCTTCGCTACGGTATCCCCAACTTTAAGTTGAATAAGGCCGTCATTGACCGACGCATCGCTGTGTTGGAGCAGGAGGGAATCGGGTTTAAGTACGGTGAGGCTGTAGAGGTGAACGATGCGTTTGCTAAGCAGTTTGATGCTGTAGTGATATCTACCGGTACACCGACTGCCCGCGATCTGAAGGCTCCCGGCCGCGAACTTAAGGGCGTACACTTCGCCCTCGAGATGCTATCGCAGCAGAACCGCGTGCTGGCTGGCATCGAGTTCAGCAAGGATGAGCGCATCAGCGCCAAAGACAAGGATGTGCTGGTGATCGGTGGCGGCGATACAGGTAGCGACTGCATCGGAACAGCTCACCGTCAGGGTTGCAAGAGCGTTACCCAGATTGAGATCATGCCTAAGCCTGTTGAGGGTCCCGAAGACCCGCAGAATCCTTGGCCTAACTGGCCCCGCACCCTCAAGACCACATCGAGCCACGAGGAGGGTTGTACCCGCCGCTGGAACATCAACACGCTCGAATTCCTGGGCGAGAACGGCAAACTTACCGGTGTAAAGGTTCAGGAGATTGACTGGAAACCCAACCCGGAAGGCGGACGTCCCATTATGGTCGAAAAGGGCAAGCCCGAGATCATCAAGGCCGAGCTGGTGCTGCTTGCCATGGGCTTCCTGAAGCCGGAACACCCGCAGTACCCGGAGAACGTCTTCGTCTGCGGCGATGCAGCCAACGGTGCCTCGCTTGTGGTTCGCGCCATGGCCAGTGGTTTGGATGCAGCCGCCAAAGTGGATAAATTCTTACATCATTAATGTTTTGACCGAATAGTGAATAGTGCCGTTGACAGTGAAGTCAACGGCACTATTCTGTATAGAATCTGATGATACGCAGGATGGACTGCTGGCAGACGGGGCAGAATTCAGGATATTCGTTGGTGCGCATGCGGCAATCTTTCTGATAGCGCCAGATGCCTTTGGCACGGTATCCGCCGCCTTCTGTACGGCCGATGGCAACTGCCTTCTCAGGATCGTGCTTGGTGGTGATGTTCGGTTCCCAGGGCTCAACGTCCAGGGAATAGGTCTGATCGTTGGCATCGTGCGCGTCGTAATAGTATTCGTCGGCCAGTCCTGCAAAACTGTGTCCGAACTCATGAACCACAACAGGCCGGTATTTGGGGTGATGGGCAGCCGTCAGGTTGTAACTGTTGTAGATGCCGCCTCCGCCATATTCGCCGGTGTTGGCCAGAATGATGATATGCTCGTAGGGAATGCCAGCCAGAGCATCGTGGACATCCTTGATGTGGAGGGTGGTAAGATAGCGGTCGCTATAGAACGTGCTGAAATGGCTCGAAAAGGCCGTGTGTTTCCAAAGGGAGAGTCTGGGAACGCTGACGCCGCTTTGAAGCGATGTACTGGCAACGGCAACGATGCGGAACCGGCCTTTCTCCGAACGGAACGGCTCGTGCTGAAAGAGCGACTCGATACCGGTACGCACATCACGGTAAAAAGTTTTCAGTTCGCGCCGGGTATAGCCTTCGGCTAAGAAGGCGATGTCAATGCAATGGTCCGGGTCATCGGGTTCGAGCATTACCTTGTATGGCGTGACATGTTCTTCGCCGATACGCTGAATCAGGATATCCGAAGGGTCGATGATGTGTTTCAGCCGGCAGACGGTTTCGCGCTTGTTGTTCCGCAGGCATATTTCCACCTCAACCGGTTGCTTGGGAAACGGAATGAGCATACAATGCTCGAAACTGCGTTCTGTCTTGTAGGCCTCTTCGGTTTCGATCCATTCCTGAAACAGACTTGAAAAACTGTGGCAATAGATAATGCGACGGTCATTGAGCGTACGCACATAAAGTTGGCCGTTTCCCTGTAGGGGCAATTCGCCGAGGTGGTTCCGGCGTCCTGCCCAACCCGGGAAACGGTTCAGCTTGTCAAGAAAGACCGACTGTCGGCTGTGACTGCCGGCCAGCGTATAATCTATGCGGAGCGTACTGTCGGCGAAGTACTCGTCGAAGTTCTGGGCTGAAGACATTCCAAACGGCAACAGCCAGAGAAGCATCAGATAAAGGTGTTTTTTCATTGGGTAATGCGTGAGATGAGTAATAAATCTTCTGTAAGGATGAGCCGTGAACAGGAGAATTGCCGGTTTACTTTTGTCCCATCAGGATTCGGGCATTGGCGATGGCCTGCTCTGTAATCCGGGCACCGCTCAGCATACGTGCAATCTCGCGGACGCGCTGGTCGGCTGACAGTTGGGCAATGTGGGTCTGCGTTTCCGTTTCCGTATCTTCCTTATAGACCATAAAGTGAGCGTCTCCTTTGCCGGCAACTTGCGGCAGATGCGTGATGGTGATGACTTGCAGATGTTCCGAAATCTGTTTCATGACTTCTCCCATCCGGTCGGCAATGTCACCTGAAACGCCCGTGTCGATCTCATCAAAGATGATGGTAGGAAGCGTCTTGGCGGCAGCAATCAGCGCCTTGATGGAGAGCATCAGTCGGGAAATCTCGCCACCCGAAGCCACCTCGCCAGCCGGTTTGAGCGGCTGGTTCTTATTGGCTGAAAAGAGGAACTGGATGCTGTCCGCTCCGGTAGATGAGAAATCCTTCAAAGGCAGAATCTGGACTTCGAAACGGACATTCGGCATTCCTAAATAAGCCACTTTCTGAACAAGCTCCTGCTCGAAAGAACGGGCGGCCTTGGTACGCGATTCTGTCAGGCGTTTTGCTAATTCCCGTACTTTTGCAGTCTGGGCTTCCACTTTTTGTTCGAGTTCGGCAATCTCTTCGTCGCTATTATCGATGTGAAGTATTTTTTCCTGAAGTTCGTCGCGCAGGGCAATCAGCTCCCCGATAGTTTCGCGGTTGTGCTTCTTGAGCAGGGAATAAAGCAGCCCTAACCGTTCCTCTACAAAAGCGAAACGTTCCGGATCGAAGTTCACTTCCTCAGCCTGATTCTCCACATCATCGGCAATGTCTTTCAAATCGATGTAATCCGATTCCATGCGTTCGGCAATTTCTTGCAGACGGGGGTAGATGCTGCTGAGGCTTTGTGCCTGGTCGCGCAACTGTTTCAGGGTTTGCAGCAGGCTGATGCCGTCGCCGTTCATCTGCTCTGCCATATTGACCAGTCCGCTCTTGATGTCTTCGGCGTGGCTCAGTAATTCCTGTTCTTCCTCCAGCTCTGCCAGTTCTCCATCGCGCAACTGAGCCTCGTCCAGTTTGTTGAACTGATAGTGGATATAATCGGCTTCTTCCGAACTGCGGGCACTTTCTTCTTTCAGCGTCTGCAGGCTGCGGCGCAAGCGTAACAGTTCACGGTATCCGGTAATGTAACTGTCAAAGATTTCTTTGTTCTTAGCCATGGCATCGACCACTTCCTGCTGGAACGAGCCGTTCCCCAGTAAAAGATTCTGGTGCTGCGAATGAATGTCGATAAGTGCATCGCCCAGCTGTTTCAGAAGAGTGAGCTGTACCGGAGTGTCGTTCACAAAAGCGCGACTCTTGCCGGTAGCAAAGATTTCGCGTCGAATGATGGTGTTTTGGGAGTCATACTCCAGATCGTTTTCGGTAAAGAAAGACTGGAGTCCGTATCCGTCGATGTTGAACTGGGCTTCGATGACGCACTTCGTGGCATTGACGCGAACCGTACGGGCATCGGCACGCTGACCCAGTATGAGACCCAGTGCGCCCATGATAATACTCTTACCGGCACCCGTTTCGCCGGTAATGACTGTCAGCCCTTCGGTCGGTCTGAACTCCAGGTGTCCGATGAGCGCGTAATTCTCGATGGTTAATGATAGCAGCATATTATTCCTTGTATGCTTAGCGGCAAATTATTCCTTGTATTCCTCTTTAATCTTCGACAAGGTATTCGTATAGGTCGGGAACAGATCCTGCAGGGTCTTGAAGATATTCTGCTTCTCGGTCATGGGTGCTTCACTATAGATGTTGATCAGCTCGTCCTGCTTGGCTGCGATGAACACGCTGAGTAGGGGTGTCTGACTGTTAGCCTTGCGGACATTCCCGAGCAAGGGCAGGGCGGCCGTGACTTGCGCCCGACCTTTGTCCATCGACTGGTACATGGCATCAAGACCTAATCTGTGATAGTTGTACCAGAGCTGGCGGAAGTCCGACTGGTTGTCATCAAGCAATGCCGTAATGACAGCATGCCGGTTCTTCTTGTCGTCGAAAGCCTTCCAAGCTTTCGATTCTGAACTCTGCATCTGGCTTACAATACTCTCGCACTTGCGCAGGAATGCCTCTCCGCCTTTAGGCGAGAAACTGTCGAAGTCCAAGCCCAAAATCAGGTAGATATAGTAGGCAACGGTGGCAATCAGCTCGTTGTCGAGGTTGAATTCGTTGTACGTAAAAGTCTGTCCTTCGGTATAGCCGAATGACAGATTGTCGTCCTTCCAGTTGAAGGTAGTGGTCTGGTACGAAGAGTAATAGACCGGACGGCGGGCCTGGACGGTGAGCGAGGCTTTGTAGTTGTCGGCCGATGTCATTTCGGTAATGGTGAACGAGAACGTACACCCGATACGCTCCTGCACCGAAAACTGGGCGGGAGTCCACTGCTGTCCGTTGATGAATTCCTGCAGGTCGGTTTTCAGTGTTTCGAACCTGTCACGGTACGAGGCCTCGATCTGCTGTGTGTTGATGGTCACAGTAGCATCGAGTTCCTGAGCCTTGGTCTGGAAAGAGAAAGAGGATATGAATATCAAGGCCGATATGCACATCCCCGTTTTCAGGTTTGTCATTTGCGCAGTCCCATTTGAAGTTTGATCTTCGTGACGAAATGTTTGGTGGATTGTGCGAACTTTCCGTCCATGATCCAACTGTAGTACGAAGGTTCCTCTTCGAATACCTTTGCCACCGGCTTCCCTTTGTGTTTGCCGAAGTTGAAGACCGGCTGGTGCTTGTCGTTGTAGATGATATTGCCCGCCACATCGGCAAAGTCCTGCATCTTGCTGTATTCGTGCAGCCAGTCCATATCGTTCTGCAGATCGTCGTAGTGGTCAAGCTGTGCTTTCAGCACTTCGTAGGTAGCCCGCGTGTCGGCATCGGCACTGTGTGCTTCTTCAAGATCCTTGCCGCAATAGAACTTGTAGGCGGCCGACAGGTTCCGGCGTTCCTTCTTGTGATAGATGTTCATCACATCAATGAGGCGCCGGCCCTCTATGTCGAAGTCCACGCCGTTCCGATACATCTCTTCCATGAGCAGGGGAATATCGAAGCGGGAGGAATTGAATCCTGCCAGATCGCATCCTATCCAGTCCTGGGCTATCTTGCGGGCGATTTCCTTGAACATCGGCTGATCCTTCACATCGTCATCGGTGATGTGGTGAATCTCGCTCGTTTCAGGCGGAATCGGTACTCCGGGATTGACCAGATAGTTCTTCTCTGTTTCCTCGCCGTTTGGCATAACCTTGATATAACTGATCTGAACGATTCTGGAATTCAGAATGTCGAGACCGGTTGTCTCAAGGTCGAAGAAGATGACAGGACGCTTCAGCTTCAGGTTCATGATCCAACAGATATCTGGAACGGACAGATTATTTGCCGAAGTCGGCCAGCTGCATTGGCATGATGAGCATCAGCAGGTCCTCGTTCTCGTTGTTCTGTACCGTAACGATGAGGCAGGCAAGGAAAGAGTCGGCCAACTGGAATTCCACTTAGTCCGATGGAATTGTATTCAGAATTTCGATGAGGAAGTTGGCGCGGAACCCGATTTGCAGCGGAGTGCTCTCGTAGCTGCAGGTAATCTTTTCAGTACCGGAAATCGAGAAATCGACATCCTGTGCGCTGACGGTCAGCTGGTTTTTGTCGAGGTCAAACTTCACCTGGTTGGTTGCCT
>JAGBQS010000226.1 GCA_017632695.1 Bacteroidales bacterium | reverse complement strand
CATGCCCTGAATGTCCCACTGCCGGAACCAGGAACCGGGTACGTAGCCGTCCCTGTCGTTCTGATAGCAGTGTGCCGCCTTGTCGGCAACGGTCCAGTTCCACAGGAATCCGTTCCGGTTGCCGGCCAGCGTTGCATGACAGGCATACAGACCCTGATTGGACTGGTATTCGGAGCCCAGACGGATGTGCCGGATACCGTCTTCGAGCGCCGGCTCCGGATGCATGATCATGACGCCGGCTATCGCATCGCTGCCGTACATCAGCGAGGCAGGACCTTTCAGGATCTCGACGGAATGGATGCCGTCGGCCGATACTTCCAGTCCGTGCTCGTCGACCCATTGCTGGCTTTCCTGCCGGATGCCGTTATCGACCACCACTACGCGGTTGTAACCCAGTCCGCGGATGACCGGCTTGCTGATGCCAGTTCCGGTGCTGATTTGCGACAGGCCCGGCTGATGCCCGACGGCATCGGCTATGCTGGTGCCGAAACTCTGATGAAGGGTTGATGGGGTTATGACCGAAAACGGCGCTGCAGCATCCTGCATGCGCTGCAGGCCTGTCAGTCCGCTCACTACAATTTCGTGCAGTATGGCTTCCTGAATGGGATCCAGCGTATCGTTTACGCACGATGAATGTTCGTGGTTATGCCGGTTATGCCGGTTATGCCGGTTGCCGGTTGTGTGGTTGGCCGAAAGCGTTACTTCTCCTATTATAATGCATAGCAGGAGGGTGAATGTTCTTTTAATATTCATTGGATGTTGTTTCTATATATAAATAATATGTGTGGAGTACGGTATAATCATAGCGTATTCCATTTCCTGAAAAACATTGTCTGATAAACAGACTGACTAATATATAGAAAAACAGGGAGGTGCTCTCAGGGATATGTGCTGCCCCTGACGGCTGAAGCCCGTCTGAACCCGGGATACGAAAAGTGTAGCACACGGAACGGGGAGGAGCAGCAGCGGGACCGGTGTCTCGGCCACAAACGGGACTGACAGTATCTGACACAGAAGACAATCGCTTTGGGTGTCGGTTGCCAGGCTTATATGTCCGGAATGGTCGGTATGATGCAGACAATCCTGACATTCAAGGGACGGATTCCACTCGTAATGATGTGTGTGCAATACTTTAGTGCCAAGCATTAACAGCATGGCAAGCAGCATCAGCAACACTTTGGCAGTATGTTTGTGGAATCTCTGCATCAGTAAATACTATTAGCTTTCGAATATTACAAAAGAAGCATCCAACTTGTGTTGAATGCTTCCTGTGCCCGAGGCGGGACTCGAACCCGCATGGCGCTAACCATACGCACCTGAAACGTACGTGTCTACCAATTTCACCACCCGGGCAGGGTGTGTTCCGAAGAACGTGAAACTTGAAAAACTCTCGGTTGTTTCTTGTTTGCGGGTGCAAAGATAGGGCGTTTTTTCAGGAATTCCAAATTTTTTGACAACTTTTTTCAAAAAAATATCATTTTCGGCCATTTTATGCCAAAAAATACCTATATTTGCACCCTGTAATAATCAAAATAGGACTGATATGAAATTTTGGAAGAGACTTCTTTTGCTCATGCTGCTCGTTTTTCTGGGTTTTGCCCTTTGTATGGTGGTAGGTATTCCCGCCGTTTTCATCCAGAAATCCGGTCATATGGTTTTTTATATGCATTTGCTGCAATGGACCCAGAACCTGGTGGTGATGATGCTGGTGCCGCTGCTGTGGATCCGTCTGGTTTATCTGTCCGACCGTCCGGAGGAGGCTACCTGGCGGCAGTCATTGCACGAACTGGGCTTGCTGAGGTTTGAGATCCGTCCGGCGGTGCTGGCTTTCTGCGCCACGGTTTGTGCGATTCCGCTGCTCGATGCCCTGGAGGTGCTTCCGTACAGGTGCCCGCTGCCCGACGGGCTGCGGGCCTATTGCGAAGAAGAACTCCTGGCTAATCAGGCCGTAATGAGCGTCGTGCTGCAACCTGGCGGCTTTTTCGGCTGGCTGGAACTGGTGCTGCTCATGTGCCTGTCGACAGCCATCGGCGAGGAGATGCTCTTCCGCGGTGCGCTCTTGCGATGCTTCCGCCAATATACGAAACTGAACCGCCATGCGGTTGCCGTGCTGGTGGGACTGGTCTTTGCCCTGATCCATTTTGAGCTGTACGGACTGATTCCACGCTGGCTCCTGGGCACGGTGTTCGTGTATGCGGTTTACTGGACCCGCTCGCTGTGGCCGGCCATTATCATGCATTTTACCAACAATCTGGTTGCCCTCATTGTATTCAAGACGCAGGATGATCCGTTTAATCTGGCGGATGGAAAAGAGTTCTCCTTCGGTCCTCTGATGATTGTTCTCAGTGTGGCTCTGACGGGTGTTCTTTTGTGGCTTCTGAGCAGTAATAAGGCCCAAAACCCGTCGGCGAATGCTTCGGTTTAGCCCGAAATCGTACAAAAATGCATATAAATTTAAAGTTTTTTAGCGAAAAAGTTGGAATGACGGAATAATTTCACTATCTTTGCACCCGCAAACTCGGATGTTCAAACCAGTTTCAATTGCCGAAGTGGCTCAGTTGGTAGAGCAACGCATTCGTAATGCGTGGGTCACGGGTTCGAGTCCCGTCTCCGGCTCACTTAAACCTTCTCAATTTACAAAGGGATATTTTTATAAGGCGCCGTTGCTCGTGAGAGTCATGGCGTTTAGTTTTATATATACATCCTTAGTCTTATATATACATCTTTAATTTAAAAAAGATTCCGTTTTATTTTGTTTCTTGGTTTTTTCTTCGTATCTTTGCACCCGAAATTACAAGAGGCATATGTCAAGAATATTATCCATCGACTACGGACGCAAACGGACGGGACTGGCAGTTACCGACTCACTCCAGCTGATTGCCAACGGCCTGACTACCGTGCCTACACACGAACTGGAACCGTTCCTGACCGATTACTTCCGGAAAGAGCAGGTGGAGCGCGTTGTGATGGGTTTGCCCAGACAGATGAACGGACGGATGAGTGAGTCCTGGCAATATATTGAACCCTTTCTGAACCGGCTTCACAAACTCTTCCCGCAGCTGCCTATCGAACTGGTGGACGAACGCTTCACTTCCGTGCTGGCTCATCAGGCCATACTGGAAAGCGGCGTTGGACGGCAGCGCCGTCGCGAGGATAAGGGAATGGTCGATACCATCTCGGCAACCATTATCCTGCAGTCGTATCTGGAAAACCGGACTATGCCCGGATTCCATCCGCTGCGGTTCCCCCAGGAGAAACCTGAACAGAATAACAAATAACCCGGCTGTTAAAGCTAATCATTATTATACAAGATATGTTACTTCCTATTTATTTATACGGGCAGGGCGTGCTCCGAAAGGAAGCCGAAGAAGTGCCTGCCGATTATCCGGATCTGAAGACGCTGGCCGATAACATGTTCCAGACGATGGAGAAGGCCAACGGAGTTGGTCTGGCCGCTCCGCAGGTGGGTCTGGCTTTGCGTATGTTTGTGGTGGACGGTTCCGGTCTGGAAGAGGATTATCCGGAGTGCAAGGATTACCGCCGCTGCATGATCAATCCGGAGGTTGTTGAAGAGAGTCAGGAAACCAATACCAAGGAGGAGGGATGCCTGTCTATTCCGGGCATCTACGAACCTGTGACGCGTCCCAACTGGATTGTTGTCCGCTATCAGGATACCGATGGCGTGGAGCACGAGGAAAAGGTGACGGGTTTTGCTGCCCGTATGACCCTTCATGAGTATGACCACCTGGACGGAACCATGTTCATCGATCATGTTTCGCCGCTGCGCAAACAGCTTATCAAGAATAAGCTCGGTGCCATCGTGAAAGGAAAGGTGAACTGCAGTTACAAAGTGAAAACCAAATAAACAACTATATATTTCTTACGATATGAAAAACGAACATCTGCAACCATCGGCCGACCGTCTGAAGGCGCTTCAGGCCGCTATGGAGAAAATCGACAAGACCTTCGGTAAGGGTTCCATCATGCGTATGGGCGATGAGGAGGTCGAGAAAGTGGAAGTAATCCCGACCGGCAGTATCGGTCTGAATGCCGCTCTCGGTGTGGGCGGTTTCCCCCGCGGCCGTATCATCGAGATCTATGGACCGGAATCGTCCGGTAAGACTACTTTGGCCATTCATGCCATTGCCGAAGCCCAGAAGATGGGCGGTATTGCTGCTTTCATCGATGCTGAGCACGCCTTCGACCGTTTCTATGCCGAGAAGTTGGGCGTCGATACCGACCAGCTGCTTATCTCGCAGCCTGATAACGGCGAGCAGGCCCTGGAGATTGCCGAAAACCTGATCCGTTCTTCGGCTATCGATATCATTGTCATCGACTCGGTAGCTGCCCTGACTCCTAAGGCTGAGATTGAAGGCGAGATGGGCGATAACCGCGTAGGTCTGCATGCGCGTCTGATGAGCCAGGCTTTGCGTAAGCTGACTTCGGTCATCGACAAGACCAATACGGTCTGCATCTTCATCAACCAGCTGCGTGAGAAGATCGGCGTGATGTTCGGTAACCCGGAAACCACTACCGGCGGTAATGCCCTGAAGTTCTATGCTTCGGTCCGCCTGGATATACGTCGCATTACCACCCTGAAACAGGGCGAGCAGGCCATCGGGTCGAGCGTACGCGTCAAGGTTGTAAAGAACAAGGTTGCACCTCCGTTCCGCAAGGCTGAGTTCGATGTG
>JAGBQS010000225.1 GCA_017632695.1 Bacteroidales bacterium | reverse complement strand
GTATTTGATCACCTCACGGTCGATGGTGTTATCGTCTTTCTGCCGTACTTCGTAATAAAGGTTCGGGCGGTTGAACGATGATTTGAAAATCTTGGTTGTCTTTTTATTGATTCCAAGATTCTTCATAATATCCTGCTGAACCTTCAAGGTGGCGGTTGCCGTCAGTGCAATCAGCGGGCGACTGCCTATTTCGTTGATGATAGGACGGATTCGCCGGTATTCGGGACGGAAATCGTGACCCCATTCAGAAATACAGTGAGCCTCATCGACTGCAAAGAAAGAAATCTTTACCGTACGGAGAAAATCGATATTATCCTGTTTGGTCAGCGATTCCGGAGCAACGTACAACAGTTTTGTATGGCCGTTTATGATATCTTCCTTAACCTGGTCGATAGCCGATTTGGTGAGTGAGGAATTGATAAAATGAGCCACATTGTCTTCCTCGCTGAAATTGCGCATTGCATCCACCTGATTTTTCATCAGGGCAATGAGCGGCGATATGACAATGGCGGTTCCGTCCATCAGAAGCGAAGGCAGCTGGTAGCAAAGCGATTTACCGCCGCCTGTCGGCATCAGAACAAACGTATCGTTCCCCTCCATCAGGTTTTCGATGATGGCTTCCTGATTGCCTTTGAAATTATCAAAGCCGAAATGAAGTTTCAGGCTTTGCTGTAAATTTTTATCCATATATCTTGATTTCTTAACGCGAAGTTATATAGGATTTTTTATATATGCAAGGTTTTAAGGAAAAATTTAATACAAATTTGAAAAAAATAACAAAAAAGAACCCCGATTTTTCATTTTCAGTCTATAATCGGGGCTTGTATCAACTCTTATACATTATATATAGGGGCTATGACAGTTCTTCCAATTGTTCGGAAGCAGTCATCCATGTCTCGCTTACTTCATCAATTTTTTTCTTCAGGTCGGCATGCTGTATGTAGAGCTGCTGATCCTGACTGCCTTTCGGTGTTGCCATCTTGGCCTCGACTTCCGACAGCATTTTTTCCAGACGGCCGATTTCTTCTTCGGCCTGTTTAACGAGTTTCTCGAGCTTGGAACGCTGCTGCTTCATTGCCTTCTGTTCCTCGAAGCTGAATCTGGATTCGGTTTTGACCGGTTCAGCCGGTTTGGGAGCATCCTTGACTTCGAGCATCTGAAGAGAGTCAAGCTGACGTTTCTGGAGGTAATCGTAGATGCCGCCCAGATGTTCGCGAACCTTGCCGTGTCCGAATTCGTAGACCTTCGAAACCAGTCCGTCCAGAAAATCACGGTCGTGCGAAACCAGGATTACGGTTCCGTCGAAGGCCTGAATGGCTTTTTTCAGCACATCTTTCGAAGCCATATCGAGGTGGTTGGTCGGCTCGTCGAGAATCAGCAGGTTGACGGGTTCCAACAGCAGCCGGATCATCGCCAGACGGCTTCGTTCTCCGCCGGAAAGCACCTTAACCGGTTTGTCGGAGGCTTCACCTCCAAACATGAAAGCTCCTAAGATATCTCTGATCTTGGTACGGATGTCGCCGACAGCTACGCGGTCAATCGTATCGAAAACCGACAACTCTTCATCGAGCAGCTGGGCCTGGTTCTGGGCAAAATAGCCGATTTTCACACCATAGCCGACCTTCAGTTCGCCGTCAAAAGGAATCTGTCCCATGATACATTTCACCAACGTGGACTTTCCTTCACCGTTACGACCCACGAATGCAACCTTTTCGCCACGTTTGATCGTCATCTCCACATGGTCGAACACAACATGATCGTAGGCTTTCCGTACATCATGACAGATGACGGGATAGTCGCCCGAGCGCGGGGCAGGAGGGAACTTCAGGTTCAGGTGCGAATTATCGACCTCATCAATCTCGATGGGTACGACTTTCTCGAGCTGTTTGATGCGGCTCTGTACCTGAATGGCTTTGGTTGCCTGATAGCGGAAGCGCTCAATGAAGGCTTCCGTATCCTGAATCATCTTCTGCTGGTTTTCGTAGGCACGTCGTTGCTGTTCGATACGTTCGGCGTGAAGAACCACATATTTCGAGTAATTGACGTTATAGTCGTGAATCGTGCCGCAGGTGATTTCAATCGTGCGGGTCGTAACGTTATCCAGAAAAGCCCGGTCGTGACTGATCAGCAGCAAAGTACTTTTCCCGTTTGCCAGAAATTTCTCCAGCCATTGGATGGATTCAATGTCCAGATGGTTGGTCGGCTCGTCAAGCAACAGGACATCCGGTCTTTGCAGCAGGATCTTTGCAAGTTCTATACGCATTCTCCAACCGCCGGAAAACTCGCTTGTAGGACGGTCAAGATCATTCCGTTCAAAGCCCAGACCCATCAGGGTTCTTTCAATTTCCGCATCACGGTTGGTGCTGTTGATGACCGTTAGCTGTTCATTCAGATCAGTCATCTTCTCAATCAGATCCTGATAGCTCTCGCTTTCGTAGTCGGTGCGGTCGGCCAGTTCCTGATTCAGTGCAGCCAGATGTTCTTCCATCTGCATCATGTTGGCATAGGCCTTTTCTGTTTCCTGCCGGACAGTCATGCTGTCGGTCAGATTCATAACCTGAGGCAGGTAGCCGATGGACAGATCCTTAGGCTTGCCGACAAATCCGCGGGTCGGCTGCTGGATGCCGGCAATAATCTTAAGCATCGTGCTTTTGCCTGCACCGTTCTTGCCGACCAAAGCGATCCGGTCGTGACGGTTGATGACGTAATTGACATCGGTGAAGAGAGGCTTGACGCCAAACTCCACCGATAAGTTTTCTATAGAAATCATAAAAGATTACTTTGACATAGCCGACATGAGGAGTTCCTCGTTGTTGCTGGTGTTCTGGATGAGTTTCTGAAGTTCCTCCATAGCCTCGACCGGCATGTGTTCCGACAGGTGACGGCGCAAAATCCACATGCGGCGCAGAACGGCATCGTCCAGGAGGAGATCGTCGCGACGGGTAGAAGAAGCAAGCAGGTCGACAGCCGGGAAGACGCGTTTGTTAGCAATCTTGCGGTCGAGGACAAGTTCCATATTACCGGTTCCCTTGAATTCCTCGAAGATGACTTCATCCATCTTACTGCCGGTCTCAATGAGGGCAGTAGCGATGATGGTCAGCGAACC
Source organism: Bacteroidales bacterium (assembly GCA_017632695.1). Lineage (GTDB taxonomy): Bacteria > Bacteroidota > Bacteroidia > Bacteroidales > UBA3663 > Liminaster. The sequence goes on along the minus strand of JAGBQS010000225.1, from coordinate 4,835 downwards.
GCCGCCTTCAATATTACGTGCAGCGCCGAAGAAACGCTTCGGTTTCTGCAGGGCGTTGGCTTCCACACCGCCGGAAAGAACCTTGCCGCTCGACGGTGAAACGGTATTGTATGCGCGTGCCAGACGGGTGATGGAATCGAGCAGAATGACAACATCGTGTCCGCATTCCGTCAGACGCTTGGCTTTCTCAATCACCATATCGGCCACCTTAACGTGACGGTCGGCCGGTTCGTCGAAGGTAGAAGCAATCACCTCGGCATTCACGCTGCGCTGCATATCGGTAACTTCCTCCGGACGTTCGTCAATCAGCAGAATGATCATATAAACCTCCGGATGGTTGAACGCAATCGCATTGGCAATTTCCTTCAGGAGCACAGTCTTACCGGCTTTAGGAGGAGCCACAATCAGGGCACGCTGACCTTTGCCGATAGGAGCGAACATATCAATCACACGGCAGGAATCACTGTCGTTGTGACCCTTGCAGAGCTTGAACTTTTCGTTAGGGAACAACGGGGTGAGGTGTTCAAAAGGAACGCGGTTGCGGGCAAATTCAGCATCACGTCCGTTTACCGTTTCGATTCCTGTGAGCGGGTAATTATGTTCTCCCTCGTGAGGAGGACAGATAGGACCTTCCACAACATCACCCTGTTTCAGGTTGAACTGCTTGATCAGTTGCTGGGAAACGAAAATGTCATCCGGCGAAGCAAAATAATTATAGTCGGCAGAACGGAGGAATCCGAAACCGTCCGGCATCAGTTCCAGAACGCCCGAACCCTGCAGAATGCCTTCAAATTCATTACGGGAAACACCCGGGTTCGGAACGGTTTCCTCAACTGCAGGTTCAGGTTTAGGCTGTTCCTGCTGGATTTTTTCAGGTTTAGGTTCCTGTTTCTGCTTAACAAGTTTCTGCTTCTGTTTGTTTTTCTTTTTGTTATTGGCACGCGAACCGCTGCCGAAGAAATCGCCGAAGGCGTTCTTGTTGTGTTCAATCAGTTCCTGCGTATCTTCGTCCTGTCCGGCAGCAGGATATTCCATATTGTCCTCCGGATAATCCATCGGCTCCTCCTGATACTGATCCATAGGCTGGTCTGTCGGCTCACCCTCATATTCAGGCTGGGGTTCGTCGTAGTAAGAATCATTATCAGCGTATCCGTTCTTAAAGTCCTCCTGATTCTGAGGTTCCGTTTCGGTATAGTCGGATTCGGTATTCTCAGACAATTGTTCAGCATTGTCCGATTTATTGGCTAAAAAGCCTTCAAGCAGGCTTAAGGTATTTTCAGCGTTAATGACAGCCGCCGATTTACGGCCCCGTTTGCGCTCTTTGGTCATTTCTTCACATTCCTGAATGGAACCCAACAGCGCCTCGATGCCTTGTTCGCGTGAGTCGAATTTGCGGATATCGACTTCCAAGCCTTGAGCCAGTTGTAAGAGCTCAATATCGTCCAAACGATTTAAATCTTCGAATTTGTACATAGTAAAAAAGTGTGGGGAATGCGTTTAAGCCGGGAATTTTGAAATTAGAGTTGACTGAAACGCGGTTGCAAAGATAGAAAGAAATACAATTATACCCAAATAATCCGATGTGAAAAGATGAAATTATTACACAAAATGGCGATTTTGCTATTTAGTGTTTACGTTTTAGCAAATCTCGGACCGAAATAAAGTCCTTTCGGAGGATGATGCCGATACCCTGAGTGGTGAGTGCATTGTTGATCGAATAGTCCCGTTCGTTGTAGTGACTGTAGGCTTTTGCACGCACCGTTCCGGAGGTGTTGATCAGGAATTCCACATCGAAATCGCCGATAAACGACGTGTTGCTGTTGTTCACGCCGATTCTGTTAGCCGGATCCCGGTAACCCAGGTTGCCGTTCAGCAGCAGGCGGTCGTTCAGCAGTCGGGTCGAAAGTGAGAAATCCATTTCCATATCCGAGAAGTCGCCTTTGTCGGTCCTGAAGTTGGTACCCAAAGTGAAATTGTCGCTCATGTGTCCCAAAAGGTTGTTCAGCTGCGACGTGAGCGAAGAACTGGCAAACGATGTCAGTTCCGAGCCGGTCTGTTTCTGTGATGTCGATGCATATTCCGGCGTATAGAATTTCGAGAAGAGCAGCAGATAGAACACTTCCCGGTTCAGCATCTCCTGCGTACCTATTATATTATGGACTAAAGCCTGCACGTCATCCGATGTATTTTTCACCTCAAGGTCGAAGGCAATCTGCGGGGATCTGATGAAACCGGTCACCTTCAGCTTGCAGTCAACCGGCAGCGAAGTTCTGCTCAGACTGGAAAGCGAGGCAAAACTCTCGTCCAGATCGCGCAGGTTAGCCGACGGAATACTGTAGACCGCATTCAGATTCAGGTTGGATTCGCTGGGCAACCCGCTGAAAGTAACGCTGCTTCCTTCCTGCAGCTGAAAAGCCTTGGTCATCAGGTCTCCGCGCATATTGACGGTATAGGAACCCTGACTGATATCGTAGGTGCCAGTCAGCGTGATGTCATGGTAAGGGTCGTAGTGAAGGGACAGATCACCTTTTCCCCGGCAGATCAGCCTGTCCTCGGCCAAAGGATCCATCTGGACATAAACCTGGCAGCGCTCGTTGGCATGTATCAGAAGATCGGCCTCAATAAAGGTCGAGGCGGACTTCTTCACCTGTGTATTCTGCTTGCTGAACTGGCGCGTGCCCTGACCGTCGTTCTCCATTTCGGACTGTACCAGTCTTTTATCTCTGAAGGTCAGGAAATTATAACTGTTTTCCGAAAAACTTTCCTCGCCGGGCGAGAGGTTGAAGACCGATTTTCCGGCAGGCGACAGCTGTGCACTGATTCTGTGCTGAGAGTAGGTACCGTGCATCTGGCAGCGGCCGGTAGCCCATAGACGGCCCCAATAAATCTCGTTGTATTCCTGTTTGGGATGGTCAAAGACGAGGAATCCTTCCTGCGTGGAAGGGATATCGAAATCCACACCATATTCCAGGTTGTGCAGATGATTATGATTCAGGTCGAGCGACAGGAAAGCCTGCTGTCCGTTGGCATCGTAGATTTTTGCATTATTCAGGCTGATGAACCCCTCCGACAGGTTTTTCCCGTGGGTCATATAAAGCGTATCGTCGATGCTGTATCTGCCGCCGAGCAGATCGTAGGTAAAGTTCACCTGATGGAGTTTCGGCGTTCCCAAAAGGTTCAGCGAATCACAGTCGCCGAACAGATGAATGTCGCCCGAGGTGTGTCCGTGCATATCCTGAAGCACGCCGCCCAGCCAGTACTTCAGGAAATCAATATTCAGGGAATCCGTTTCGAAGAGCAGGTCCACACTGTCCCGCACACCCATCTGAACCCATCCGGAAGTGTGTGAAACATGGGATTCGTCCGAGAAAATATCAGCGTCTAAGGCAATCCGTTTCTTACCGATGTTGTAATCACAGCTGAACCGGCAGTCGCCCAGCGTATCGTCCATGTACGAAAACCGGTTGAAATAAAGATCCCGGGTCGCCAGACGCAGCAGGGAATCCGAGGAAACCTGTATGGAGCCCGTAGCCTTTCCGCCGAAATCCAGGTATTTCTTACCCCAAAAATCAAAAAAGAAATCCGTCTGGAAATTGTTCAGCGAAGCCAGCAGGTCAATCTGACCTTTATTGTTCATCTGTCCCGAAAGTTCCAGCTTCTGGTCGAGTTCCTGAATCTTCAGGTTTTCCAGCATGAACCTGTCCTTGTGGGTCTGAATGACCGATGCCTCGGATATGGTGTATTCCTTATTGTCGATGTTAACGGTCGAAGGTTCGATGATCAGTGCCAGCGGATTCCATTCCAGCCCGAACACCAGACGTGTTGACATATAATGCTTGGGCGTCTGGCATTCGAGCATCATGTTGGTTTGCAGAACATCCGGAACGGGAACACCTGCCTGTGTATTGCCTGCGGCAGTCAAATACAAAGACGTTCTGACATCGTTCTGAATCCATTCGGGCGCATTCACCTCCGCCTGTATGATATGATGAATGGAATCCCATTCGGCCGAAAAAGTAGCCTCCTGACCGAAGGAACCGGAAAACGCAAGCAGTTCAGCCAGACGGGGCATAGGGTGTACGGAACCGATAAGAGCCGTCGGCGTGGCAACCAGATTCAGTACGGGCGATTGCAGGACACCCACCATCGACCCTGACTCCGGCACAATATTGAGACGGAAAGGATCCAGACTGATGGTATCGTTGGCGCCTTTAATGCATAATGAATCAATGCGCGCAAAACCCGTCGGGATGTTCTTCCAGTATTGTTTTGAGCGACTGAACGGACGTTTTTTCAATAATCCGGCCGGAATCCTGACATCGCCTTTAGCCACACCCGAGAATTCCAGGTGCCGCAGATTCCGTATATCGGAAAGATGCATCCGGTACGGGTCGGCCCGAAGGACTCTGGTATTGAAGCTTAGTCCTATTTCGGAGCGGTTCAGAGTGGTGTTCAGGGAGCCGGATAAGGCACAGGACGGGATGTCCAGCTTGTAGTTTCCGTTCATCCGCGAACCGTCATAGTTGCCGTCATTCCAGACCAGATGACTGTTGAAGTCCGATTCCAAAGCCCCCTCAGAGCCTATTTCCACGTCGAAGGCAATATTCCTGACGGTAGCCATTCTGACCGTTCCTTTCCAGTTAATGCTTCCGATATGTTCCAGAACCGGATAGAAACCGCCTGGCAGAAATTTTTTCCGGTTCCTGATCCAGCCGATGGACTTATGACCCAAATAACTGGGCCGGAAATCGGCAATGATGTGCACGGAGTCGGGTTGCTGAATACGTCCGAAGAGCAGCACATGACCGCCGATGTTGCCCCATCCGTTGCCTTCC
>JAGBQS010000224.1 GCA_017632695.1 Bacteroidales bacterium | reverse complement strand
TCTACCACCATCGGCATATAGCCGTCATCCGTGGAAGTATATGCCAGATAGTTCAAGATACAGCCGCGCTCGTAAGTCAGGGCTTCCTTCCGGTCAGCTTCAGTGCCGGTATCGGTCAGAATCTGTCGCAGAGCAACGTCCGAGAGCCACGAATCCCAATCCCACAGAACGCGGGCGTACTGACGGCTGCCGGGGGTGATGTAAGGATATATCAAAGCACCGCCTTCCGGTTGTTTGTACATCAGCTTATAATCCGCATAGCAGTGTTGCCTGATTTGTTGCCGATGTTCTTTGGTCGCTTTGATTCTTGCGGTAGCTGTCAGGCAAACCAGTGCCAGCAGGATGGTTAGGGACTGTTTCATCATTTAGAATCTGTAGGAGGCACCAATCTGGAAGTCGATGAGTTCGGCAGGAACGCCTGGCCAGAGCTGCTGTTTCTGGTTGAGCAGGTTGTTGCCCACAAGGAAAACCTTCAGGTTGTTGAGAACATTGTACTCAGCAAGCATCTTCAGGTTCCAGAGCGGATCCAGTTCATACAGTTTGGCGTAGTAGCCGGAAGGATGAGTAACCAGATTGAGCGTAGGAACGAGGGTCTCCATCTTCCGGTCCAAGCCGGCATCCACACCCAGATCGAAGTGGAAACGACCGGGGTTTGATACCAGATGCAAGCCTGTTTCCACACGCGGTTTTACAAAAGCTGCTGCATCTTCCGTGTAAGTGGTATAGCTGAAGTAGGCCTTGGCTCCGAAGTATTGGTTAGCTTCGAGCGTGGCATGAGCCTTAACGCCGAACGAGAAATTATCTTCGTTGCTCAACCGGATATAAACACCGTTCAACTGATTGTTGGTTTTGTCAGCATTCAGCTGTGCTGTTCCGCACAAGGCATTGGTGACCGACTTGACCGATACCTCGGCTCCCCATTGGAATACGCCGTTTTCGTTGTCCTCATAACCCAGTCGTGCATCGATTACATCGAATGAATTCTTGTAGTCTACAGAACCGGCAACGAGGGGAGAGGTTACCAGGGTTTCATACAGGTCTTCACGTCGCGTTCCGCTGCCGAAGGAGGCATAAATGCTTCGCCAAACACCTTCGACGGGTATGTAACGTACGTTCAACGTCGGCTTGACAGCAAAGAAACTGCTTTTGGCAAACGTTTGTGTGGCATGAATATCTGCCCAAGCCTGCCAGTTCGGGTTACGGTCGTAGATGCCGTAACGGACCTTTGCTTCAATGACGTGCTGCGAAGCGTGATCCGTGTTTTCGGCACCAGTTGCCAGCATACCGGTATTAGATACATTGCCTGTTCCGTCCAAAAGGGTAGAACCATTGAAGTGGTAGCCCAAAAAGATCTTCCATTGGTCGGTTTCATATTGGATATCCGTAGCTGCCTTGCCGAAATGCGTCACTTTGCTTTGCATGACCATCTGCTCGCAGGTATGTCCGTAGCCGCCAAGATGGGCAGTCAGCTGAGCCTGATTACTGAGCGTCTTGCTGTAAGTGCCCACAACCTGTCCGTTCAGATAGCGCGAATTCCATTCAGTCCATTTCGGGTTCAGGTCAACAGGCAGGTCGGTAGGAATGTCAAGAGTTCCCTTATAGAAGAAACCCAAGGCATCGATACTGAAATCGCCCATCTGGATGCCGGCCTGAACGTCGGTATTCCAATAGTTGCCCATCGCCAGTTTTACATAGCCCATGCTGTCGGATTCTTTGGGTGCAATTACCTGTCCGACAGGTACCGTTTGAATCTCGTTGCTTGATACAACATTGGGCTCGAAATCGGCGAACCTGGGTTGTTCTTTAGCCACCTCGGTTGCTGTAGAGATGGCTGCCGGCTGCCGGTCGATCTTCCGGCTCTGATGTATGGTAGGCGTAAATTCGCGTTCCAGTCTCATCGACTGGTTCATGGTGGAGTCTTTTTGTCCGAAAACAGGAGAGACGGCTCCGAAGCAAATCAACGCAAGAAACAGTTTAGTCATATTTGAGGTTTTGAGGTTCTTCACCTAACGGCTCAGGTGAGCAAGCTCGGAGGTGAGGTTATGAGGAAAGTTAATTGGATGCCGACAACCGTTCAGCAATCAGGCTGGCGATGTCGTCGTCCGTATTCTGATAATTCTGTTGCAGACTCTTCAGGTACTCATCGGCCGTAAACGTATCGCCCTGAGTACGCAGAATATCGCTGGTCAGGATGATGGCACGGGCCAGCCAGTATTGGTGAGGAGTACCTGACTGAATCAGTTCGCTTGCCGTTTGCTGGGCATCGGCAAGTTTCCCGTTCCGGAAGTATGTTTCGGCTATCAGAAACTTGGCTTCGCTGCCGGCAGCGGTGCGCAATTCCTGCGAGGCTTTTCCGAGCATGGACAAGCCTTCCTGCTGCCGGTTCAGGGTCAGATATGCCTTGCCTGCCAGCAGTTGCATAGACTGTGCCTCACGGAAGTCGATGTTCTCCGACTGGAGTTGCTGGTAAGTGTCGATCAGCTGTTGGTACTGACCTTCGGCATACAGTTTCGGCAGGCTTGTGATGCGCTGCTGGACTGATAATGTATGCAAGTCTTCGGCAGCGGTTTGTGCGGCTTCCGTATCCGGATACCGTTCGGCTACCAGCTGATAGATTTTCTGTGCCGCTTCCGTTTGTCCGAGGTTGTTGTAAGTCATAGCCAGTTCGACAGCTGCCTGAGGTGCAATCGGACTGTCCGGATATTTGTCGAGCACTTCCTGAAAACTCCGGATGGCTTGTGGCGCATCGTTCTGAAGGAGAGAAGTACGGCCTTTATCCAACCAGGCATCGTCTACCAGGTCCGACTGGCTGCAATTTTCAATCAACTCGTCAAGCTTCTGCTGTTTCCGGTCGTATTTCTTCTGCAATCCCATCATCAGCGCTTCCTGAAAGAGGGCATAGTCCAACTGGTTCGACTCGTAATCGCCGGCGGTATGGTAATAGCCTTCAGCCTTTTGGAACTGGCGTGTATAATAATAGCAATCAGCCAGACGGAGCATGCCATCCACATAACCTTGGGTGCCGCGTTCGTTGGGTTGGGCTATGTATGACGAGAACGATTGGATGGCAGCTGCATAGTCGGTCTGCATCATCTGAGCATAGCCCAGACTGTAGTAAGCGGCAGCAAAGAGTTCCGATTGCGAGTTTGCCTTATTTTGACGCAGGAACTGCTTGTAATCGGCAATGGCTCCCAAATATCTGGTCAGGTGGAACCGGGATTCACCGCGCCAGTACAGACTTTCCGACCAGACAGTCGGGTCGATGCCTCCCATACGGACACTTTGGTCGAACCAGTTTTCAGCGCCTTCGAAATCGCCGTTCAGATATTGCTGTACGCCCAACTGATAGTAAATGCGCTGTTTGGCCTTCAGTATCGATGTACCTGGCTGTTTGATTTTGCTGATCGAATTCAGGGCAGATTCGTAGTTGCGGGTCGTGCTGTAGATGTCGGCCATAAAAGTGCTGACCCTGTCTGCATAGGAGGAAGTAGGATAGGTGTTCAGGAAGTTCTCAAGCATCTGGATCTCGTCACCATACAGAGAAGTCCTGGTGCTGTATGCCAAGGCGCATACGTTGTAGGCTGCGGCTTCCTGCACGTCGCGGTTGCCGTCCGCAACACTGGCTGCCTGCTCAAATGCCAGACGAGCCTGTTGCGGCTGGTTGAGCTGCAGAAAAGACTGACCAGCCAGCATATACGACAATTGCCGGAGTTGCGGATGTTCGGTTTTGGTGGCGATGCCTGCATCTTTGGCTGCCTGAACATACTCCTCGGCATCGTATTCCAGGATTCCGGCATTGTAGGCTGCGCCCGGAAGTGGACTGTCGGTTTCGTTCAGATACTTCCGATAGGTATTACGGGCTGCATCCAGGTCGCCGTTCTGTAACTGGCATTCAGCCTTGATGCGCAAGGCTTCCAACTGGAAGTTCTTTTCGTCAGGCGTATACGTGTCGATGGCTTGGATTGCTTCCTGCCATCGGCCTTGGGCAAACAGAATCTGCATCCGATAGAAAGGAACCGTTTCCTGATATTTGCTGTCGTTGGGAAGCGCATCGAAGTGATTCAGGGCGCTCTCGTACTGACCGTCGGCATAATCCAGATAGCCCAGATAGTATTCGGCTTCTTCCTGATAACGGGGATCACCTATCTTATATAAAGTCTCGTAGCGCTTCCGCAAAGCTGCTGCTTCCTTAGCAGGCAGTTTTGTCAGATTGCTGTTCGACAGGGAGTCAAGCTGATTCTGTCCGTCGAAGAAAACCTGCAGGTGCTGCATACTGGGTTTGATCTGATGCAGTTGCGGGATTCGGATTGCTCCGAGGCTGTAATTGCCGTTTTCGGCAATCTGACGCATTTCCTCTTGCAGGAGTACTTCTCCGCGTTCGGCCGAAGTCGGATTCTGAAGCAACCACCGATTGGTCTGTGCATCGGTAACTTGTGCTTGCATTTGCAGCGGGAAAGCCCCCAGCAATGCAAGTATGATTGAATAATGATGGTGCATAACGGGTTATGGATTGGTATGAATTGCTATTTTCGATTTCAGGAACTGGATTTTCTTACCGGCCACCTGACTGCGTTGCGTGAACAGCAGCTGAGCGGCAAGCATCTGTCCAAGCTGATAGGTATAGGCAATTGCCAGACGGTCTTTATCGGTCATTTCCACAAAATACCGTTTCTGTCCGTCCTTGTACAGCAGGTAAGCCCGGAGTTTCTTGTCGGCAGCATGCACATCAACGAAACCGAGAGACGGATCGTCAACGTATGTAACCGATTCGTGGCAGATGCCCTGATTCCTGAAATGGTAGTTGGCCCCGTCGTTGTCCGACGGAACGGCAATTGTCTGGACTTGCGAACCGTCAGGACTTGTAAACAGCAGCTGGTTGTGATTGATGTATGCCGATCCGCGGTATTCGCTGATCAGCTGCGTATGTCCGTATTCGTCAACGGTAGCATGAATGTAGCATCTGCCCAGATTGGCAGTGGGTTCCGTGCCTTTTATATGGTACCGTCCCAGTTCCGCATATTCGTTTTTTTCGAAAACAAAGTGCTGCTGTTCTATCAGCTCGTTGATCATCCGGGTAACGGCAATCAGCATCGTATCGGCAGTAGCCAGGCTGTCTTCCTGGATGGCAAGTTGTACTCTGTAATTGAGCGAATGGCCTTTCTTCCGCCATTCGATGGCAGTCTTGCAGTTTTCCTCCAGACTGTCAAGCAATGCTTCGGCCCAGAAACAGTTGTCGGACGAGAATGCCTTTTCGGCTTCATTATAAAGTTTTTCGGCACGTTCGGCCTCCGGATTGCTGCATGCAGCCAACAGGGCAGTGGCACATAAGGCTGCTCCAAAATATAATCGCAGTTTCATAATATTCAGTTTACACGTTCAACTTGTTTGACACCATGAATCAGTTTGATTTTCTTGATTAAAGAGTTCAGCGACGACAGGTCCTGAACCAGTACGGTCAGATGTCCGCGGAAGAGGCCTCCCTCGGCATCGATGTTGATAGCTCTCAGCAAAGTGTCTTTTTCCTTGTTGATGAGCGAGGAGATATTCGAAACGATGCCGATGTCGTCCTGGCCGATAACCCGCAGCGTAATGCTGTACTGAGAGCCGCTTTTACCGCTCCATTTGGCCTTCACAATCCGGTAGGGGTATTGTTCCTCCAGATTCCGCACGTTTACACAGTCCTTGCGGTGAATGCGGATGCCGCCGGAAATACTTACAAACCCGACAACCTCGTCGCCGTAAATCGGGTGGCAGCAGCCGGCCAGACTGTAATCAAGACCCTTCAGATCCCTATCTATAATAAGGACATCCTCCTTCTGGTTCTGTCTGTTGCGATCTTCGGCAGCCTGAGCGATTTTCAGGTCGAATTCCTCCGCGCTGTGCGGGTCGGTGTCGCCCTGAATGGTCGGTGTCTGCATGGCGTCGTATGCCTTCAGCACATCGTCAACATTAATTTCGTCGATGGCCAAAGCATGGAAGAACTGCGTCTGCGTCTTGAACCCCATGCGGAGAACCAGCTTCGAGAGCTCTCCTTCCTCGATGTCGATCTTGCGGTTTTTGAAGCGCCTCTGCAGAAGTTCCTTGCCGGCTTCAGCCTCGCGGTTTTCAATTTCCTTCAGTCCCTGACGGATACGCGTCTTGGCCTTCGAGGTCACAACGATGTTCAGCCAGTCGCGTTTAGGCTGCTGCTGGGGAGAGGTCAGGATTTCAACCTGGTCGCCCGAGCAGAGTTTGTAATTGATCTTTACGTTTTTGTTGCCGACCTTGGCGCCCACGCACGACTCTCCGAGTTTGGAGTGAATCTGGAAGGCCAGATCCAGAACGGTAGCACCCTTCGGGAGTTTGAAAACGTCTCCGCGCGGAGTAAAGACAAATATCTCTTCGTTGTACAGACTCATCGAGAGATCTTTCATCATTTCGTCCGGCGAAGCGTTGTTGTTCTCGAGGATGTCGCGGATGGACGACATCATCTGATCCAGTTCGCTCTGGCTCTTGATACCTTTATATAACCAATGGGCAGCCAGACCGCGTTCGGCAATCTCGTCCATGCGTTTGGTCCGGATCTGGACTTCCACCCAGCGTCCGTCCTGACCGTGAACCGTTATATGCAGCGATTCGTAGCCGTTGGACTTCGGGATGGACAACCAGTCCTTCATGCGCTTCGGATTCGGCACATACATGTCGGTCACGATGCTGTAAACCTGCCAGCAGTCGGCTTTCTCTTTACTCCGGTCGGGCTCATCGATGATGATACGGATGGCGAACAGGTCGTAGATCTTGTCGATTGTGGTTTGCTGAACCACAAGTTTATGATGAATCGAGGAGATCGACTTTGTGCGCCCCTTGATGTGAAAGTCAAGGTTTGTGGTTTCGCGCAGCCGTTTTTCAATCGGTTCGATGAACGACTTGATATAGGCTTCGCGGCTGACTTTGGTCTGCTGCAACTGGTGGGCAATATCATCGTAGGTGGCGCGATCCTCATATTTCAGGGTCATGTCCTCGAGTTCCTGCTTGATGGTATAAAGACCCAGACGGTGCGACATCGGCGTATAAAGCAGTTTGCAGACGCGGGTAACCTGCTGCCGATAGGCCACGTCCGGATTGTGGTTCAGCAGTTTCATGAGCACATACCGGTCGGCAATCAGGCAGATGATTACGCGAATATCCTGTGCCATCGAGATCAGAAGCTTGCGGAAGTTTTCATCCTCAAACGTGTTGTGCTTGCCGGTCATGCGTACGACGCGGTTCATGCTGTCAATCAGGTGGGCGGTGTCGGCTCCGAATTCGGATTCAACCGTTTCGTTGCTGATCAGATTGCTTGCCGTCATCGGGTAGAGGATAAGCGTAAGCACCGAAGCCTGCTTCAGGCCGATGTTCTGCTGAACGACGCGTGCGGCCATCAGGGAGCGCAGCAGCTGGCTTACTCCATGCGAGTTGCGGTCGTAGGCGCCTTCCCGTATTCCCTGATGCATCAAACGGCGCAAATTGTTCCATTCCGTCTGTGTGAACAGCGGTTTGCATTGCCGGTTCAGGTCGTGCAGCACGTCGCGTAGCAGTGCTTTTTCTTCAGCCGAAAATATAGTCTGTTTATCTGATGTCATTTGTCAATTATTTGTCATATTTGAGGCCCGAATATGGGTCTTCGCAAAAAAAATCACTGCAAAAGTATAAAAAAAACCGATAGGATGGTACAACATATCGAAAAAAAATCTACATTTGCCCGTAATTTAATACAAATTGATGAAGAAAGCCCAATAATTTAGCACAACTTAAATACACATTTTAAATAAATACAGTATGTTTACACCAGAAGATCTTCAAGTTTTGAAGAAACGCGGTATCTCCGTCGAGAAAGCGCAGAGCCAGTTGGATTCATTCGCGAAAGGTTTTCCCTTCCTTACGCTGAAATGTGCTTCGTCTTTGGAATATGGTATTATGAGCATCGATGATGATGCGGCTACCTATTATCAGGACCTATGGACCAAGTACCTGGCAACAAACAAACAGATCCTTAAATTTGTTCCAGCCTCAGGTGCAGCCAGCCGTATGTTCAAGAACATGTTCGAGTTCCTTTCGGCTGAATATGATGTACCGACTACCGATTTCGAGAAAAAGTTCTTTGCTGAAATCAAGAAATTCGCTTTCTACAAAGAACTGAACGATGTTTGCCAGAAAAACGAAGGAAAGACTATCGATCAGTTGACCGAAGCCGGACAATATAAGGCAGTTGTAGAGAACATGCTGCTTCAGAAGGGTCTGAACTACGGACAGTTGCCCAAGGGTCTGCTGACTTTCCATCGTGCAGCCAAGGATACGGTTCGTAAGGCATTCGAGGAGCATCTGGTTGAAGCTGCCCTATATGCCACCAACGGCGAAGGCAAGGCTAATCTGCACTTTACCGTCAGCCCTGAGCATCTGCCTCTTTTTGAAGCCCTCGTGAAGGAGAAATTACCATACTACGAGAAAAGATTCGGTGTACGTTTTGTCATCTCGTTCTCGGTTCAGAAAGCATCTACCGATACCATTGCTGCTGCAATGGATAATACCCCGTTCCGCGATGAAAAGGGACAGCTGCTTTTCCGTCCCGGCGGACATGGTGCACTGATCGAGAATCTGAATGAGCAGGAAGCCGATGTTATCTTTGTCAAGAACATCGATAACGTGGTACCCGATAACATGAAACCACAGACCGTTAAATACAAGCAGATTATCGGCGGTGTGCTTGTCAGCCTGCAGCAGAAAATCTTCAGTTTCCTGCAGTTGCTCGAATCCGGCAAGTACGGACACGAACAGCTCATTGAGATGATTTACTTCCTCCAGAAGAATCTGTTTGTCCGCAATCCGGACATCAAGCAGCTCGACGATACCGAACTGGCCATCTATCTGAAGAAGAAGCTCAACCGTCCGTTGCGTGTCTGCGGTATGGTTCGCAATCAGGGAGAGCCAGGCGGAGGTCCGTTCATCGCACAGAATCCTGACGGTACGTTCCAGAATCAGATTCTCGAGTCTTCGCAGATTGACATGAAGGATCCGGAGGCAGTTGCCATGTTCAAGCAGGGTTCGCATTTCAACCCGGTTGATCTGGTTTGTGCCGTTCGCGACCGGAAGGGACATCCGTTCAATCTGTTGCAGTATGTCGATCCGCAGACCGGTTTCATTTCGCAGAAGAGCAAGAACGGCCGCGAACTGAAGGCTCTCGAGCTGCCAGGCTTGTGGAATGGTGCCATGAGCGATTGGAATACCGTTTTCGTTGAAGTTCCTATCGAGACCTTCAATCCGGTCAAGACCGTGAACGATCTGTTGCGTCCACAACATCAGTAATGTAGAAACCTGATTCGTATGAATATGAAACTTCGCCTCATTGTCATGAACTTCCTGGAGTTCGCGGCGTGGGGCGCCTATCTGACTTCCATGGGTGCGTACCTGGCTCGCGTTGGGTTGGGTACGGACATCGGGAATTATTATGCAGTTCAAGGCATTGTATCCATCTTCATGCCCGCCATCATGGGTATTATTGCCGACCGTTGGGTACAGGCACAGCGTCTGCTTTCGTTCTGTCATTTCATGTCGGCGGTCTTTATGGGTCTGGCGGCATGGATCGGATTGCAGGCCGGTGGAGGAGAGGTGAACGGAACCGCATTGTTCTGGTTCTATTCGCTCAGCGTAGCCTTCTATATGCCGACATTGGCGTTGTCCAATTCCGTTTCCTATACGGCTCTCGATCATGCCGGACTGGATACGGTCAAGGCGTTTCCGCCTATCCGTGTGTTCGGAACCATCGGCTTCATCTGCGCGATGCTGTTTGTCGATTTTTCCGGATTCCAGAACACTCCGTACCAGTTCCTCGTTTCGGCTGTACTGAGCATTTGTCTGGCGTTGTATGCATTGACCTTGCCATCGTGTCCTGTGGGACGCGACAGCGGCAAGCAGAGTGTGCTGGAAGCAATGGGACTGAAGGCATTTACCCTGTTCCGCGACAGGAAAATGGCATTCTTCTTCATTTTCTCGTTCATGCTGGGTGTCAGTCTTCAGATTACCAACGGCTATGCCAATCCGTACATCCAGTCGTTCGGCGCCTACGAAGGATTTGAAGGACTCTTCTTTGTAAAGCACAGTAATCTGCTCATTTCGCTTTCGCAGCTTAGCGAGACGCTTTGCATTCTGCTGATTCCGTTCTTCCTGAAGCGGTTCGGCATCAAGATTGTGATGCTTATCTCGATGCTGGCCTGGGTAGGCCGTTTCGGATTCTTCGGATTAGGAAATCCCGGTACGGGCGTGTGGCTGTTCATCCTGTCGTGTATTGTCTATGGTGTGGCATTCGACTTCTTCAACGTTTCCGGTTCGCTGTTTGTCGATAAGGAAACCGATATGTCCATCCGTTCGTCGGCACAGGGTCTGTTTATGGTAATGACCAACGGACTGGGTGCAACATTCGGATCGTTGGGAGCCAAGGAGGTAATCAACTATTTCGTGTTTACCAATCCTGCCGACAGTACATTCATGAGCCTTGAAGGCTGGCGCACCAGCTGGTTTATCTTTGCCGGTTATGCTCTGGTTGTCGCCATTGCCTTTGCCATTCTTTTCGAGTACAAGCATGTCCGGGAAGAATAAGGCATTCTACTCTATTATTTCATTCAATGATCATCTTTTATTGTAGCGATATCCTGTCGTGTCCGGAGCTCTCGGAAGAGGACTCCGGGCACGCTGTGCGTGTATTACGCCATCGGGAGGGCGACGAGGTGACGGTGGTGGACGGTCAGGGCCGTTTTTACCGGTGCGCCATAGCGGCAGCCCATCCCAAGCATTGCCAGCTTCAGATACTTGAGGTAACGGAGGAACGGCATTGGCCGTATCGGGTGGAACTGGCCATAGCGCCGACCAAGAATCTGGACCGCATGGAGTGGTGGATAGAGAAAGCCACCGAAATGGGTTTGGACGCATTCATTCCGCTTAAGACCCGTTTCAGCGAACGGAAGGAACTTAAGACCGACCGTCTGCGGCGGATTGCCGTTTCGGCCATGAAGCAGAGCCTGAAGGCTACGCTTCCGGAAGTCCGGGAAATGACCGATATTCAGGCATTCCTGAAATAGCCGTTCGAGGGACAGAAGTTCATCGCCCATTGCATGAAGGACGAACCGCGCAAACTGCTTTCCCATGAAGTGAAACCGGGAACGGCCGTCCGGGTACTGATCGGGCCGGAAGGCGATTTCAGTCCGGAAGAAGTAAGCCTTGCCATTCAGCAGGGTTATGTGCCGGTGAGCCTTGGCGAACAGCGTCTAAGAACCGAAACGGCAGCTTTGGCAAGTGTCCATACAATCCACATCATTAACGAGTTACAGGTATCGGAATGATATAGTGAGGTGGCAAATCGGCAGATTACAGGCTGCCTGCTACAGGAAATCAGGGCAAAAATAAACAGAATACAGAAATTTTCATTATCTTTGCGCGCTATTTTAACCCGCAGACTTTGTCTGTCAGAGGAAAAACAAGCACCGTAAACCACAAGCAAAAACAAAAAACTTACATATATGGCAGAAGAGAACGAAACCATGCAGCAGAACGCGCAGGAGCTTCCTGC
>JAGBQS010000223.1 GCA_017632695.1 Bacteroidales bacterium | reverse complement strand
CCCCCTTATTTCGCTGACGCTCGGCTGGCTCATTGTGCTGCTGGTCATTCTGGGTGTGTATGGTGTCTTTTCGGCTCCATCGGCCGATGCCGGTTTCCGTACCCTGTTCTGTCTGTCAGGCCGTCAGCAGTGGACGGCTATGACTGCTTATGCCGGTCAGCATCGGCCTAAGAACCTTCTGGAACAGAATCTGGTGACTCAGGCTTGGGCGGAACGCGGCATGCTGCCCGAGCATGTGCTGGATCATCCGACCAAGGATGTGAACAGCCTCTTTGTGCTGAAAATAGGTTCGCCGTATGTGGCTGCCCATCTGTCAGAGATCTATTGGACGATGGGAGAGGTGGCGATGTCAAGGATGTATGCCTTCGAGGCCAACGAGAAGATGAATAATCTCTCGCCGCGTATGCTCAAGCGGCTGGCTTTGACGAATATCGTTTACGGAGAATATGCCGTTGCCGACAAGTATCTGCGCTGGTTGGAGCATACGCTTTTCTATCGGGACTGGGCAGCTCATTACCGGACCTTCCTGTGGAACGATGAGGCGGTGGATGCCGATCCGCTGCTTGGCAGCAAACGGCGCTGCATACCCGCCGAGAACGGTTTTCCCAGCGCCCAGAGTGCCGTGTACGATCTGGAACAGATGGTACGGCAGAATCCCGGTCATGTTACATCGGCCCAATACCTGCAGGCCTTAAAGATCATCTATCATGTACAGTAAAGTGCGTTTTCTTTCGCTTCTCATACCCGTTTTCATCGGTCTGTGCGGATGCAGTCCCGTTGAACAGTCCGCCCGGCTTCTGAACATGCCGGCTCCTATTGCCCCCGATTTCGCGGAGGTCACGGTACCCCGTAATCTGGCACCCCTGCGTTTTGCGTTGCCCGACACTTGCCGTCTGGCTGAGGTGCAGGCGGTCTTTCAGGCCGGCGATGTCACCAGGGTGGTACGTGCCGAAAGGGGAGGAGTGTGCATTGACCCCGCCGGTTGGCAGCAGTTGTGTGCGGCATCGGATACGGTTTCGGTACGCGTGCAGGGCAAAAACTTCGGGGAATGGGTTGAGTTCGATGTCTTCCATGTGTATGTGTCGTCCGATTCCATCGATCCGGTGCTGGTTTACCGGCTCATCGAACCCGGGCACGAAATCTGGAATGAAATGGGTATTTATCAGCGGAACCTGGAGACATACGATGAGACGCCCGTTCTTGAAAACCGGCAGACCCAGGGCGGCTGTATGAACTGCCATTCGTTCAGTCAGTATCAGCCTGACCGCATGCTGTTGCACCTGCGCAAGGAATTGGGCGGGACTTATGTGCTGCGCGACGGTCAGGTGGAAAGACTCAATACCAAGACGCCCGAAACCATCTCGATGCTGGTCTATCCGTTTTGGCATCCGGCGGGCAGGTTTGTGGCTTTCTCGACCAATCTGACCAAGCAGGCCTATCACAGTACGGACCGGAACCGCGTCGAGGTTTTCGATCTGGCTTCGGATGTAGTGATCTACGATGTGGAAAAGCATCTGGTTTTTTCGTGCCCGCAACTCAAGTCCGGTACGTCATTCGATACGTTCCCTGCTTTTTCGCCCGATGGCGGTACGCTTTTTTTCTGTTCGGCGGACAGTGTCCCGATGCCCGACGGCTATCAGGATGTGCATTATTCCCTATGCAGCATTCCGTTCTGTCCGGATTCGGCCCTGACGGGTAACTATGCGGCGGCTTTCGGCAGCCGTGTTGATACGCTCTACAATGCACGGGTGGCAGGAGGCAGCATCTCGTTCCCGCGTGTTTCGCCCGACGGCCGCTTTCTGCTTTATACGCATTCAGCTTACGGTAACTTCTCCATCTGGCACAAGGATGCCGATTTGCGGATGCTCTGTCTGGAAACCGCTCAGCCGGCTGATGTCTCGGCTTTGAACAGCCCGGACGTGGAAAGCTATCACAGCTGGAGCAGCAACGGCCGATGGGTGGTATTCAGTACGCGTCGCGATGACGGTCTGTACACCCGTCTTTATCTGGCGCACATCGACGCTGACGGTCATTGCTCCAAGCCTGCTCCCCTTCCGCAAGCCGATGCCTTTCATGATTTGCGTCTTATGAAATCCTATAATATCCCCGAATTCGTTCAAGGCTCCGTTTCTGCCGGACCTTCCATCGAAGGTGCGGCCCATACCCAGACGGGCATCGACCTGAAGTTTGCCGGTGGTGTTGAACCGTAAAAGCTTGACGCCGGAATCTGTTTTGAGTTGCCTCCGACAGTATTATAGTCAGTCGGCATTTGCCTTCAGCGTAATCTGTTTTTTCGAGAGGTTCGCAATCTGCTGCAGGAAGTTCGTCCAGTCGGCATGTTTTCCGGCGTCGTATAATCCGCTGTTGATCCGGATCCGGCGAATGATGAAGACGCAGTTGTCTTTGACCTCTATCTGCAGATCGTAGCTTCCGAACTCGGTTTCAATATTTTGTGACTGAGGGATGGACTCGATGGCATATCCTTCGGGAAGATGCAGACAGATGCTGTCTTCTTCGCATCCGCCGGTGTTGCGCAAATCGACGGTATGTGCCGCAGTCTTTTCCGGTTTTCTGATAGGGTATGGCGTTATAGGGATAAATAGACGGCTGCCGCTTGATCTGGCCCAGCCGACGCTTTCAGCTTCGAAGAGTAGTTCAATCTGCTTGTCCTGGCGTTCCGCCTTGACCTGCTTCACGGTCGGGTGAGGCAGATACAGGGAGTTGATAATCATTTTTGACAGGTCTTCATTCCGCTGTTCAGTCAGTCCCAAATAGTAATCAAAGAATTTGCCCTTGCGACGGCGTGTCAGTTTCAGGTTAGCATCCCCGTATTTGTCAATATACACATCGAGGCTTTCGCGTTCCTGATTCTCCTGGTCGGCGATTTCCGGAATCCGTCCGATCCGGCCACCCTCTTCGGAGACGAGCAGCACGTCATGTCCCCGATGACCGGCAGGGCAATAATCGAACGGATAGGCCGGGTTGGTGCATTCCACCCAAAGCGTGTCATCGGGAAGCGGAACCTGTACAATCACGTGGTCGAACTGCTGAAAGTTGGGCATGTCCCTGATGATCTCCTTTTTACCGATCAGCGTATAGACGGCAGGCAACCCCAGTTCGTGAAGCATTGCACAGAAATAGTTCGAAAGAGCCTTGCAATCGCCCATACCATATTTATATACTTCGGCTGCGGGACGGGACTGAAAACCGCCGATGCCCAGCGAAACGTTGACGTAACGGGTTGTTTCGCCCATCAGCTTGCGGACTGTACCTATCTTGCTTTTGGGGGTTGTGCAGGTATCGGTCAGGGCATGCAGTTTCTGGATCAGCTCCTGAGGGAGTGTCTGACGTCCCTGCTGCAAGTCGTACACCCATTTGCCATAGGTATTCCAGTCTGTCATATTGCATTCGAATCCCCTGTAATTGCATCGGGTCGGCGCAAAATAAACGACTGGTGCCAAATCGGCAAAAGGAAGTCCGTCCGGATAGTCCTGGATGGCAGGTAAATGTGAAAGCGATACTTCCGTGATTCTGTTCTTTCCGTCTTCGCGTTGAACCACCTTTCCAGCATCGAGGTTTTGTGCATGAAAGCGGATCTCCGTGCTTGAGGGTGCAATGATTCTGTATAAAGCCGAGTCAACCGCAACGTCGAAACCTTCCACAGGAGAGAAAGTCGGAAAGGATATAAGGGAATGAAAGGATTCTTCCCACCGATAGATGATGTGCATCGGGTAGGAACTGGTGCGCGGAGAATAATAGTAGAAATAACTGTCGGTGGCAAAATCCTTTGAGTATTCGCTGCGTCCGAGATCGCTTTTCCGTACTTTGGTCACTTTCCCGTTTCCTTCGGTAACAATCGCCTCGAACTGTTTGAGGTCGTAAACATCCTTCGTGCAACCGCAAACCCAGTTACAGAGTTTCTCGCCGCGCTGGTTGTGTATGGTAATATCCAGTTCGTGGCGCACGGTGGCCGAATTGGGCCCCGTGCATTCCACGGCGGTTATGTTTTTATGGACCGTTGCCGTCTGTGCCGAAAGCAGTGCCGACATCAGCCAGCAGCCGGTCAGTAGCAGTAGGAATCTCATTGCTTTTTCTTCAAAACAATCCGTTCGTTGCCGGCCTGCTCGATGGCCGAGTAGCAATTGCGCAGCAAATCGTATTGGGATACATCAAAGAAGGTGGCGGTACGGTTGAAGTTGTATATAATCCGGACTGTCTGGCCTGCCTGCTGGAAACCCATCCGGGCCGTAATGGTGCCGTCCGGCAGCTTCAGGTTCAGGCCTTTCGGCATTTCTTCCACTTCGTATCCGTCAGGCAACTGCAGGTTAACGCTGATCTTTTGAGTGGTGTTGTATGGCATCTCCACAGGCAGATCGCGGGTTTCGTCCCTGAAAGCCGACGCAAACTCGAAACCTATAAACGGATTTACATACATACGGTCATTCTCAATATCGAGCTGTTTGCTCAGGGAGTAGGATTCTACAACGCTTTCCTGAGAGTTGCTGAGGTTGCGGACCTGATAATCTTCAATCTCAATGTCGGCGGTTGCCGACAGATTCCGGATGTATTCCTCCTGATCTTTGGCCTGTCTGAACTGCTGGCGGAAGCGGGCTGCTCCCAGTCCGCGATGATTGGATGAGCTGCTGCCGGTCATCAGACCTTCGTTGCTGATGGCAAGGTTAAGCGAACAGATTTTTGAACCCTTGCAAACGGTTTCCAGATTTTTTGTCTGGAACTTCTTGATCTCCGGGTTAAGAACGAACGCTTTTTGTGCCAGAAAATCGGAAGGGATGACCCCGACCGGATAGTCTTTCGAGCCTGCATCGAAGTAAATGTAGGTGCTGTCGGCCGGATCGAGCGAACAAAGAACCATGGCATTGAGGTGTTTGCGGCTGGGCATAACAGGCAGACGCCCCTTGGAGCGGCGGCTCATGACTACAGGGTAGGTCGGCACTCCGGCTTCGTTAAGCATATTCATCAGGGCAAAATTCAGTGTAGCGCTGTTGCCCGATTTTTCCTTGTCGAGGTTCCGGATGTTGCGGGCATACAGGTTATACGATTCGTTCCAGTCGTATTGGCTCCAGAGCAGGTTGCGCAGTGAGTCGATTTTCTGTTTGACGGTAAAATCTTCAGGCCAGGCAGTATCTCCTGTCCACTTGAAGGTGGATGGGGTGTTGTGCTTGCACAGACGGCCGAAGTAGGAGGACTCCATCAGGTCGCCTAATTCATGACTCCAGTCCTGATTGTACGATTGATACAGAAAACCCGGTACGGTAATGTTGGTAAGTTCTTTGGTTACTTTGGTCATGTAATCCTTCAGACACATGATGTATGAATCCTCTTTGATACGGGGCATTTCATGACCTTCAAAATGTTCGGCCATGGCCGATGCACTTAAGACCCCGCTTCCAACTGTTGTAACAAAGTTGGTTTCTTCGCGTTTGGCAGTCAATGGAGCCCTGCCGGTCTGGTTGGTGCGCATGGTGAACCATTCCGGAACGACAATGTCATATTCGGTAAAGAACACCGGAATGTCTTCCTGTGCATACCAGGTGTCGATGGTCGAATAGTCTTCACTGGTTATTTCATATTCCAGTTCCAAAACGGAACCGACCATTACGTTCGGCATCGAAATCTTCTTGACCACATAGTTCTGATCCAGACGCTGTTCGTTTTTCAGGTCAGCATTCAGTTTCGATTTTACGACCTGCCCGTTATTCAGGTTGTAGGTGTTGCCTTTCAGTCCGGACAATACGTCTTTGATGCCATCTTCGGCATCGTAGACAACAATCGAGATGTCACCTTCCGATTTTCCGTCTTCTTTCAGGATCTTGATGCGTTTCTTGTAGTGGGTCTGCACCATGAAAGATCCGTTGCGAACGATGTAGCGGACATCGGTGCTGCTATACAGAACAACAGCCTCGGCTTCCGGGTCAGGGGCGTATTCTGTCATCGACAATTCCTCGTTGGTAGGTTTACCCATCTTTTTGTTAACATCGAGGGCTAAACAACAGTTCCCGGAAAAACCGAGAAAAGCAGACAATACTGTCAGTAAAAGTAGTTTTTTCATAAGTAAGGTAAAAAAGATACTATTATGTTCGTTCAGATAGGAGACAGCCTGCAAAGAGCTGAGTTCATCTTTTTCCGTGCAAAGATAAGCGATTTCCGGATCAGAGCCAAATTT
>JAGBQS010000020.1 GCA_017632695.1 Bacteroidales bacterium | reverse complement strand
TATTAGTTAGTAGTTATTAAGGTCTCGCAGAAAGCGCAGAATTCGCAGAAAGATTTTTAACATCTAAAACCACGAAAAACTCGAAATTCAGTGAACACGGATTTCTCGGATTTTACGGATTATTTTAGAATTAAATTCTCTAATTCTCAAATTCTTGATAATAATAATTTCTGCGATTTCTGCGATTTCTGCGAGACATTAATTACGCAAAGACGTCGTCGTCATCATCGTCACCGTCATCATCGGTACCACCGGTATTCGTGTTTTCCGTTGTTCCGGGATTATCAGAAGAGCCGGACTGCTCCGTAGAGTCAGAACCCTGTGTAGTTTCAGAACCCGTCGTACCAGAGCTTTCCGTAGATCCGGAAGAGGATCCAGACTCCGTTGTTCCGTTATTCCCTGATTCCGTAGAACCGGATTCCGTAGATCCTGATTCCGCAGAACCGGATGCAGTTTCGGAAGTGGTTCCAGAGGTCGTTCCTGAATTCTCCGCAGTTGTTCCTGTACCCGTAGTTTCGGCAGAGGAATCTGCTCTGGCGGTGCGACGGATGCGGCTGATAACGTCGTTCAGGGCATTGATGAACTGGCGGGACAGCTCCTGATAGATGGTCTGCTGGTCGGTGGCAGGCTGCACCAGGTTGGCCCAATAGAATAGCGAGGAATCCATGACGTCGATGCAATCCACGAGCTGTTCGCGCAACTTCTTGGCAACGGCCTTCGGGGTCTGCCCCTCCTCCACCGAACGCTGCACCGACTGCTCCAGATACGCCTGGTTGGCCTGGCTCAGTGCCTCCAGATCGGCAGTGATGCCCAATGTCTGCAGGTTGCCGGTACCCAGCTTGCGCACATCGCGCACAAAGCCGGAAATATAGCCCGTTTTCTTGTTAACCGATTCGGAAGTGATGTCGGCGCCGTACACATTGAGCACACAGCGCAGAATGCGGGGATAGAGGCTTGTCACCTCGGTTTTGGATGCGTTGCGGCAATTGGCAAGCTGGGCTCGCACACCGCGGTAAAGGCGGGTACGGAGCTCGTCGGCGGTCTGCAGCTGGGCGGTCAGGACCGATGCCGTTGTATCCTTGCAGCAATCGGAATACGATTCCAGGAGGCTCCGGAACTGGTCGATGAACGTCTGTTCGATGCCTAACGAGGTATCTCCGTAAGTGGTAAGCAGTCCGTCGTACTGGCTGCAGAAGCCCTGAAAATCGGCTTGCGTCATGGTCGACAGGCTGGCTGAACTGATTTTGTACATGTTTAAATGGGAGTTAATGGGAGTTAATAGGAGTTAGTGGGAGTTAACTGACGATACATTCTGCTGATGGTAATACGTAGCCAAACATATACGTTGCTAAAAAAATGTCCGTTATCTCCCTGTAATAAATCGCTTTACTTTCGCAAGGAATGTCCTTCAGCTGGGTGTGGAAGCCTCGGTTGTTTCGGCCGACTTACGTCGGGCAAAAGCAGCGGCAACGGCCTCGCCGGTTTCAACATTCTTGCGGAAATCGCGGATCATGGCGTTGGCCGACTGGAGGAAGAAGGTACTCTTCTGGCATTTGTCCTGAATGTCGGTATCGGCCGATTCGGACAGCGAAGCGAAGTAGGCAGCCGATGCGCCGATCTGCTCGTAGTTGGAGGTCAGAGCATCGCGAAGGGTCTGCGACAGGCCCAAAACGGTTTTCGACTTCTCCTGCGAACGGAGCACAAACAGCTCGTCGTAACGGCGGTTGGCCTCATACAGCTCTTCCAGTTCGGTGCCGATGCCAAGCAGGTCAATCTGCTCGTCGGTCAGACAGGCCTTCACATCGGTCACAAAATCGGCAATCAGGGCCGATTCCTGACTGTTGGCAGCCGAAGTGATATCGCCTGCATAGATGTTCAGCAGTTTCACGTCAATCACGTCGGCAAGACCTGAAACGGCTTCGTTGCTCGAATAGCGGCAGATGTTCAGTTCGTTGCGCACATAACGGTACAGACGGTCGCGGGTAACATCGAGGGCAACCAGCTGTGCGGTATATTCGGAGCTGATACTGCGGTTCACCAGATCGCCGAAGGCATCCAGATTGGTATCGAACTGCAGGAGCACGGATTCTTCGATGCCCATGGCGGTGCCTCCCGATTTCTGGATCAGCACGCTGATGCGACTCATAAAGTTGCAAAAGTTTGCATTGTTGAATTTGCCAAGATTGGCAGGTTTCAGTTTAAGCATTGGTTGGTTGGGTTAAGTGGTTGTTTTTATTTCCTGAGGAAAATCGAGGTCCGGCATTCGGGTTCCTGCCAGACGACGGGGAAATTCCAGGTCCGGCTTTCAGGTTCCCGCCAGACGACGGGGAAAATCCAGGTCCGGCGTTCGGGTTCCTGCCAAACGACGGGGAAATTCCAGGTCCGGCTTTCGGGTTCCCGCCAAACGACGGGGAAAAACGACTATGGCGGTTCATGAACTGCGTAAAAAAGCACGCCGGGACACTTTCGGGTGTCGGAGCCGACCTCTACCATGAAATGGACCATGGCCAAATCCTTTTGCCAAAGCGGCGAGCCTGTAGAACGCTGCGCCCTGAGGCGTCCCGTCGTGTTTGTTCGGAAAAATGTTTTCATGGTGCAAAGGTACGAAAAAAACAGGGGGCAGATGACCCGATTTGTACCGGTTTGTCCCGATTCGTCCCGACTTTTTTGAAAAAACTTTACGGCTCACCCAAATAGTGGTAAATCAGTGCTACCTGAGTGGGTGCAAAGTCATGTTTGGCCGGGTTGTAATCGGTCTGACACAAGGCTTTGTACAGTTCTGGACAGTCATGAATCCAGCGTGTCAGTTTTCGGCGCGCATAATCGCGGCTGCATTCCGGGAAGTACTTCTTCGCCAGTTTGCTTTTTTTGATGAATGATTCGGACATGGTGATTATAATTCTCAATTATCAACTATCAACTATCAATTCTCAACTCTCTAACAAAAAGTCCGCAATATCAATCTTCCGGGCCTTCTGCTCGGGCGTGGCACAGCGCTCCAGGATGTCCATCAGATGGAGGTCGATGGCGAGGTTGCGGCGGGCAGACAGACAGATGCATGCCCAATGGCGGAAGGTCTGGCCTGAAGAGTCGGTGTCGGGGAACACGCACACCTTACGGCCTGACAGCGGACGCAGCACCTCGGCCGAGAGGAAGCTCACACCGCCCGTAGCCATCCAGAGGTAACCCTCAGTGGCCATCCGTTCGGAACAGATGACGGCGGTCTTTTCGGACTCCACCAGCGCCACCGGCTGATCGGGCGGAGCGGCAGTCAGCAGATGCTGACCGAAGAGGCACGGACGGGTTTTCCACCCTTTGGGCAGGCATGCCGCACGGAACACGTTGCGTTCGTACCGGAGCTTGTTGCTGATCCAGCCGACCGATCCGCGCACATTCTTGAGCCGGTGTCCGTCGGGGCCGTACAGCATCAGCTTACCGTCGCAGACGCGTCCCTGCTCATCGATGCGCCAGAACACTACAAAGCCTTTGCGGGCGTTGCCCAAGCGGTACACCTCGCGGGCGTGTTCCAGCTGCCGGGCTGTCAGCACACCGGTGCGTGCCATGGCAAGCACGAAGTTGTTTTCGGGCAAGGCACGGAACAGGCGGCGCACCAGGTCCTGCCCCACCGGACCCAGCGTACCGGGTTCGGGATAGGATTCCGAAACAGTTTCGTCAGGCTGCGGTTCGGCCAACGGTTTCTGGGCAGGCTGTCCGGCAGCCGGTGCGGAGCCGGTAGCCGGAACAGGCTGGGCGGCGGTGAGGTCAGGCTTGTAAAACCGTCGCACATCGATGCCTTGGCGCTTGGCCAGACCCAGCATGCGACGTGCCGAACGCTCGGGCTGCTTGGTTTTGCGCGCCTTGTTGGCAAAGAGCTTCTGGTTTTCCGACTTGTTGTAGGTCGATGCCTCGCATGAGAGCAGCAGGAAGTCGTCCTCCGGCAGGTCCAATGCTGCCATGGTGGCGGCCAGGGAGACCCAGTCGGTAAAACTCTCGGCCAGGTTGCAGTGGAGTTCACTCAGGGCTTGGGTGAGCGCCCGGAAGTCGTAGCGCTCGGAAAGCGGGCGCACGTCGGGCACCCGGAAACGGAAAAGGGGGTTCATGGGGTTATATATTTAAATTATTTAATATTTAACTCATGCCCCCCTTTATGGGGGGCTATAATATTCCAGTTATTTAAAACTATCTTTCGCCGGCGTATGTGCGCGAGGCGAGGGCTCCTGTCAAGGCTCAAAAAGCGATGCTTCGGCATCCGTCCGATAGGGTTCTGCATCTTCGTACCGGCAATAGAAAACGCACCTTTCCCCGTTTTCCAAACGATACAGGATCCGTTGGTCGAGGGCGCCACGCAACAGGACATCGTAGGCCTCGTACCGAAGTTGGAAAGTTGACATGAAACTGTCGGACAGATTACCTGACCGCACCTTGCTGCCGGGCCCGATCATCAGGTGAAAGGCATCGGCCAGATTATTGTACTGCAAAAATTCGTCGGCACTGCGGTAGTACTTCTTGCCTTCGGTCCCCATACGGGCATTCTGAACCGTTACTAACCACGAGGGCACCACCTGACGGGGCGGTTCCTGCTGCACCGGCTGACTTGTTATCATTTGAGGGATGCCGACCTCGATGTCACCGGACAGATGCGTGTTGGTGATGGTGTATTCGATGTCCTGCTCCCACGGACGGCCGCGCGAGGCTGTCTGCGTGATGCTGAAGATACGCGTGTCGGGATTCTTGGCACAAGTGTAGATTTCACCCGCCTTTTTTGCCAGAGCGGAGCCCAGATGTCCCATCATGTTATTGTCATCCTTAGGTTTATTAAGATGCAGGTTGCAGAGCACGCAGCTGGGCTTGCGCGGATGCAGTCCGGATTGCTGTGCCTCCTGTTCCGTAACGCCGTTGGCCAGTGCCATGCAGTGCAGCACGATGGAGGTACTCTGCACCACGTCGTTGAAGTCGGAGATGTAGTCGCGGATGCCGTCGATGATGACCAGATCGGGCTGGAACTCGTTGAACATCAGGGTGAGCGAGAAGGCCATGCGGGCGGTGTCGCCCATAATCTCGCGGCCGCGCAGACTGATCAGCACGAACTCGTCGTCGGTCAGTTCCCTGCCGCACATGTACTCCAGGCTGTGCAGCACGTTCTGGGCATCGGCCTTGTACTGCTCCGTATCGATCCAAAGCACGCGCAGACCCGTCTCGAGCGACCTCAGGCCCTGATATCCTCCTGCCAGCACGGCAGCGGCTATCATGCGGCACGAGGTGGTCTTGCCGCACTTCTCCCTGCCGGAAACGGCCAGGATGTCGCCGCGCGGAAAGCAGCGTATGCCGCCGTATTCCAGCAGGTATCGGCCGGAATCGTACACATCCGTGCGACGCACGCGCCACTCTTCAATCTGTTTCAGCAACTCGTTGTACACCAGCTGTTCTTCGGGCGTCAGACCCTGAGGCGATGTCAGCTGCAACTCGCCCCCCTTACCCCCCAGCGCTTCGGCCAGCAGGGCTTCATTCGGATTTTCCATAAAGTATATTTATTAGTGGGAAGAAATTTAATCCTGGTCAAGACTTTCCTGCCGGGGTTGCCTGAAGCCGCGCGTTGTATAGTTCGGAGCCACAGACGGTAATACGGCATAGTAGTTCATTCGGAGCTCGGTCAGCATCCTGGGCGGTGAATCGCCTGACTGAACCAGATGCGAAACAATGCTGTAATCGCAACTGACAACGTCGCCGCAACGCAGCTGGCACTCGGAAGCACTTTTATTATACAAGTTGATACCATAACTTGCCAATTCGCTATAAGCACCTTTGGCAGGCTGAAAGCGACACTCATAGCAAGTTACGATGATAGTCAGCAGGTAATAGGTACCTCGCAGTTCCAGCGTCCCTACGTAGGTCACGGTTCCGGTAATCTTCATTGTGTTAAATGTTAGTATTTTAGGAATTTCAGATATGACAAAACACGATGGTAAGAGCACTCGGAAATGACAGCCAATCCATTGGTTTTGACGTTGCAAAGTTACTAATTTTTTGCGACATTACCAAATTTCGGCACTACTTTTTTTGACCTGAAAAAACTGAAGGTTAAAATTTTTCAGTTTTTCTGAACTTTTGCCCGAAATGCCCCCAAAATCGCCGTTTTTCTGACCATAGGGAAAAACTCTGTCTGTTTTTCTGCGTTTTTTGAAAAAAGCACCCTCTTTTCGTTGAAAAACTGCACAAAACACCGTTATTACCAAAAAAATGGTGTCTTAATTGC
>JAGBQS010000222.1 GCA_017632695.1 Bacteroidales bacterium | reverse complement strand
GCCGTAGTACTTCATGGCATCCTCCCAGGTCATGCGCGGGAACTTGTCGAACTCGATACCCTTCAGTTCCTTGAACAGGTGCTTCATCATGCCCTCGAACATCTCGATGACATCTTCCTGCTCCACAAACGACATCTCGCAGTCAATCTGCGTGAACTCCGGCTGACGGTCGGCGCGCAGGTCCTCATCGCGGAAGCACTTCACAATCTGGAAGTAACGGTCCATGCTGGCCACCATCAGGAGCTGCTTGAACTGCTGGGGCGACTGCGGCAGGGCATAGAACTGACCGGGATTCATGCGCGACGGAACCACAAAGTCGCGGGCGCCTTCGGGCGTCGACTTGATGAGCATCGGGGTCTCGATCTCCAGGAAGTTGTGGGCATCCAGATATCGGCGCACCTCGAAGGCCAGCTTATGACGCAGTTCAAGGTTCTTGCGCACCATCGGACGACGCAGATCCAGATAACGGTATTGCATGCGGAGATCGTCGCCGCCATCGGTATTATCCTCGATGGTGAACGGAGGAACCTCCGACGAAGAAATCACGTTCAGCTGGCTGACAACAATCTCGATGTCGCCGGTCGGATTCTTGGCATTCTTCGATTCGCGTTCACGCACCTTGCCCACAGCCTGAATAACATATTCACGTCCGAGGTGATTGGCCTTATCGCACATTTCGGCATTTCCATCCGATTCATCGAACACCAATTGGGTAATGCCGTAACGGTCGCGAAGGTCCACAAATGTCAGACCACCCATCTTTCGCACACGCTGCACCCAGCCCGCCAGGGTAACTTCCTGGCCTACGTTGGCAAGACGAAGCTCGCCACATGTCTGTTTACGATACATAGTAGATATACTGTTATTTATTGATTCAATATTAATACAACGCGCAAAGATAGCGCTTAATTTTCAATTCTCCAAATAAAAGAACGAATATTTTTCCAATCGTGCACCACCCGTCAGAAAGGATAGCCTACTGCGAAGTGGATTGTGCGGTTATGACTGCTTAAGGGATCATCGGCCACCCACGACTGGCGTCCGGTTCCCTCCGTCGGATCGTAGGCTTTCACACCCATATCGAGACGCAGGATCACAAAGTCCGAAACCCAGCGCAGGCCCAGTCCCCACGATGCCGCAATCTCCTTATAGAAATTGCTGCTGATCACACCTCCGGGCTGCAGGTCGTAGTCGCGGAGCGTCCAGACATTTCCTGCATCCACAAAAGCCGCAAACTCGAACTTCCAGAACAGACGGCTCCGAAGCTCCATCGAGGCATCTAAACGCACATCGCCGCACTGGTTGAAATAATCGGTTTTGCTGTTCTTGCTGGCATAGCGTCCGGGGCCCAGCGTACGCACACTCCAGCCGCGCACCGAGTTGGCGCCGCCCGAATAATAGCGTTTTTCGAAAGGCACCACTTCACTGTTGCCGTAAGGGACGGCCACACCTCCCGCCAGATGGAAAGCCAGACGGCTGCGGTCGGTCAGGTAGCGGCTGTACGACCAGTCGGTATCAAACCGGGCATACTGTTCGTAAGGAAGGTCGAAGATCTGATACTGTCCGTCCTGCTTCTTGAAGTCGGCGGCAGTGGCTACGGCATGCAACAGGTTGCCGGCTATCTCCGGATTCAGGCGAAGGCTCCAAAGGTTGCGGGCCGACGACGATGCCGCAATCATGCTCTGCATGGAACGCGAATTGCCGGCGTACAGGGAGTAGCCCGCCGACATGATCAGGTGCGACGTGTAACTGCTGTAACTGATAGGACCGGCATTCTGGATGATTTTCATAAATGCCTCGCTCCTTTTGGGCAGGTACACATAGCTCAGGTCCAGCACATCCAGATTATGATACCAGCTGCGTTCGCGGCTGGTCCACTTGTACGTCAGACCCGCGTTCATAATAATACGCGTATATTCCGGACGGCTCTGATTGCTGTAGCCCACCTTCACGGCCGTATTGGCATTGATTCCGCGACGAGTTTCGGCATCCATGAACGGGAACAGGAAACGCGGGAAGTCAATCTGCGTCTCAACCGCATATTCCGTGTAATTGTCGTTCACCAGTCCGGACAGATTCCCCGACAGACTCTCGTATCCGCCCTTGGTGGTAACGGTCAGGGCCTCCGATCCGCGGAACAGATTCCGGTGCTGATAGGTCAGCGCTGCCGCAAAGCCCAGGTCGCCCGAAGTATTGGTACCGTCCAGCTCAAACTGGATGGCATTGGGGTTCTGCGGACTCAGGTAAACCGTACACGCCAGCTCATCCGGCCGGTCGGTCGGCTCCATGCGGATATTGACGTATTTCAGGATGTGAAGACGCGAGAACGAGCTGTATGTCTTCCGTACGGCCTGTTCGCTGTACAGTTTACCGGGACGGATATAGCAGTTCTCGGCGAGCACAGCGGTTCGGAGATAGGAACTGTTACCGCTTGTTCCGCCGGTCACCAGATCAAAATCCGGCACAAAGCTGACGCTGGACACCGTATAACGGTTGTGGATTCCGTCCACATACATGGTCAGATCCACATTCCTGCTGCCCGAAAGCGTATCGGCCAGGAAGCTGATGTTTTCCTTATTAAAATCGTAGAAACCCTGATTGCGCAGCAGGCTGGTCAGCCGCGTGCGTTCCTGTTCCAAAGTGGTACGGTCCAGCCGCTGTCCCACTTTCAGTTCCGAAGCCGCACGCGCCTCGCCCATGATGATGGGTTCCAGGAGCGGGTCCTCGACAATATACTTGATCTGACCGATCCTGTGCGGCAAACCCCGTTCGGCCACGTAGGTCACTTCCACCTTCCGGTGGCGTACGCGTGTCCGGTGTGTAACACTGGCGTTCAGATAACCCTGATTGATGAGTGCCCGCTGCATGGAGCGTTCCGTCCGATGCGTCAGGTCCACGCTGTAAACCGGCGGCTGGGTTCCCACCTTTCCGCGGAGCCGATGCCAGGCACGGACGGTATCGTTATGCCAGATCCAGGCCGAAACGGGCAGAAAGCCGAACGTACGGTGGTAGGCATTCTGCGCCACCGCCATACGCATGGTGGTATTGTTCGACGGCTGTCCGTCCACCTCAATGTAAACACGGCTCAGCACATTCTGATCTTCCGGAATGTGACGTGTTACACGACAGGCAGACAACAGCAGTACCGTCGACAAAAGAACCGCTATTTGTCGGATGCCCAGCATAACGTTCCGAATTTAATCCTCCTCTCCTTTCAGTTCGAGCAGATCCCTGTATTCTTCGTTGTCGGGATCATCGTAGGCATGAATCACAATAGGCAGCTTC
>JAGBQS010000221.1 GCA_017632695.1 Bacteroidales bacterium | reverse complement strand
GGTAAGGGTATCTACATCATCAATGGTAAAAAGACCATCGTCCGTTAATCGGACGGTGGTTACCCGATAAGAACTTATTTATAAACCAAAATCTAAAAAACTGTAAACAACTATGTTCAAGAAAACTTTGCTCTGCCTTTTGGCAGTTTCCATCACGGTGATGGGTCTGGAGTCTTGCGCTTCTTGGAGTAACACAACCAAGGGAACCCTGATCGGTTCGGGTGCAGGTGCCGCAGTAGGTGCCGGCGTAGGTGCATTGATCGGTAAGAATGCCAAAGGTACCATCATCGGTGCTGCTGTCGGTACTGCCGTAGGTGCAGGAACCGGTGCTATCATCGGTCACAAGATGGATCAGAAGGCTGCTGCCCTGAAGGCTGCTATGGCTAATCAGGCTGCTGTCGAAACCGTTGAGGACGACAAGGGCCTGAAGGCCATTAAGGTTACCTTCGATGCCGATATGAGCTTTGCCAAGAATCAGGCCAACCTGAGCGCCAGCGCCAAGTCGGCTTTGGTTAAGTTTGCCCAGACTATGGCAGGCAGCGATATGGTGAATACTGCCATCGTTGTGAAGGGTCACACGGATTCGTCGGGCGGCGATGCCATCAACCAGCCACTTTCTGAAAAGCGTGCTGCTGCCGTAGGCGATGTTTTGCGTGCCAACAATATTGCTGCCAGCCGTATTACCCAGTATGGTATGGCAAGCAGCGAGCCTATGACCGGCAATGCAGCCGATGCAGCCAACCGTCGTGTTGAGGTTTATATTCTGGCTACCGATGCTATGGTTAAGCAGGCAGAAGCTGGTCAGTTGAACTGATCGTTATCAGATACAAACAAAAGCCGGGGCATATGCTCCGGCTTTTTTCGTCATCGTTAAGTATAAAGCGATGATGGTTATCGTTAAAGTTAACGTTAGGGTTAACGTTGGAGTTCCTTATCCCACATCGAACACGGATCCTCCGATAAACTCCCTCAGCAGCGAGTTGTTGGGAATTTCCTTGTCGGGAATCGGGGTGAAGTAGGTCAGGAAGTGGAGCAGACGGTGGGCTTCTTCCATCAGGGGTGATTCCACGGGAATCTCGCTCAGCAGTTTCGCGGATTTCGGATAGAGTGCCGAGAATTCGTAAATCATGGCCGTGTTGAAGAAGCAGTCAGCGTTCTCCTGATAGGGGAAGATCCATTTTTCTTCGCCGCGACGTACTGCCGGCCAATGGGCAAGTGTTTCTTCGGCCGAACATCCGCGGGTGGAATAGTCGCGGCACATGCGTCGGAGCAGACGGTTGTCGGAACTTGAAATACGGCTGTCGCCTTCCATTCTCAGACCGGTCAGCGCCGATGCGTACAGCAGGAACTTGTGCTGCCTTTCAATTTTATTGGAAAGGAGGGGGTTCAGTGCGTGGATGCCCTCCAGAATCAGCAGATTATCGGCTTCCAGTTTCAGGCTGTTGCCGCGGTATTCGCGTTCGCCTTTCTGGAAATTATAAGTGGGGAGCTGTACTTCTTTTCCGGCAATGAGGTCGTTCAGATCCTGGTTGAACTGTTCCAGGTCGAGGGCAAAGATGGATTCGTAGTCCTTCTCTCCGTTTTCGTCCAGGGGAGTCTGTTCGCGGTTTACGAACCAGTTGTCCATCGACAGGGCAACCGGTTTCTTCCAGCAGGTCATCAGCTGGATGGAAAGACGCTTGGAAGTGGAGGTCTTGCCGCTGCTCGACGGACCTGCCAGCAGGATAACCTTGATGTCCGGGTCATTGGCAATCTTTTCGGCTATGGCAGCCAGTTTCTTTTCCTGCAGCGCCTCGGAAGTCCGGATGATGTCGCCGATCCGGCCGTCTTTGATGGCCCGGTTCAGGTCGTTCACATCCTTCAGCCCGGCGCGGTCGTTCCATCGGACTTGCTCGTCGATAGTGTCAGTCAGTTTGCTCATGGTTATACTGTTATGGTTTTCAAAGCTGGTTAAGATAAAAAATATGGTGCAAAGATAGTATTTTTTGTAATAATCGGCATTTTTTTAGGGGTTCTTTTTGTGTTTTTTAGTATAATTTGTCAAAAAACGAATTTTTTTATGTAATTTTGTGCCGAAAAAGACACCGCGTTTTACTTTGATTCAACATTATAGAATATGTCTGACACCATACTTCTCGTTCTTAGTCTGCTGGGCGGCATTGCCCTGGGTTTGTACGGTATGAAAGTGATGAGCCAGGGGTTGCTGCAACTCTCGGGTTCCCGGGTACGTGCCACGTTAAGAAACCTGTCTCAGCACAGATTCCCCTGTTTCGGTGTAGGTGCCGAAGTTACGGTATTGGTTCAGTCATCGGCAGCAACCACGCTGATGGCGGTGACGTCGGTCAATGCCGGTCTGATGACTTTGCCTCAGTCGGTGGCTATGATTATGGGAGCCAATGTCGGTACAACGCTGACACCTTGGATGGTTGCCCTTCTCGGTTATGCATTCCCGGCCGGATTCCTGGCCATTCCGCTCATTGTTTTCGCCTTGCCGTTTACCTATAGCAGCCGCATCAAGAGTAAGCCGTGGAGTTCCATTCTGATGGGAGCTTCCATGATGCTGTACGGCTTCTGTACCTTTGTGCAGATGATGCCGGCAAACGACGGTGTCACCTATCCGGAAATTGCCGAGGCCTTGTCGCTTCTTGCCAGTGCCGGATTCTGGTCCGTGCTGCTGTTCCTTGTGATAGGTATTGCCACCACCATGCTGTTCCAGTCGTCGGTTGCTACCATCACCTTGGCTATGGCTGCCTGTGCTACCGGTTGGGTGCCGTTTGTAATGGCTGCGGCCTTGGTTATTGGCGATAATGTGGGTACAACGCTGATTCCGCTCATTGCTGCACGTAAGACGAATGTTCAGGCGCGTCGCGCAGCCTTTGCGCACCTGTTCTTTAATCTGGTCGGCCTGGTTTGGGCGCTTGCCTTGATTTATCCGATGTCCCATTGGATTTCCGGTATCGTGGGCGGACAGGCCACGGGACTGGCGTTCGGAGTAGCCTTGTGCCATACCTGCTTCAATCTGGTTACTGCTTTGCTGACCATCGGCTTCCTTTCATATTTTTGCGTCATGCTGCGCAAGTTCTTCCCGGTACATAACGACGATGACGAGGAGTTCCACCTCAGTTTCATCGAGGGCGGTGTGCAGTCGGCAGCCGAACTTTCGGTCGATCAGGCACGCAAGGAGACCGTTCAGTTCGGATTGCGTTGCCAGCGTATGCTCGATCTGACCGATCAGTTTGTGCACATGCCGAAGACCGATGCCAACTATAATCATCTGTTTTCACGCATTGAGAAATACGAGAAGATTACCGACCGTCTGGAACTGGAAATCGACCGTTACCTGAATAATCTGGACAAGAGCCAGCTTTCGCCCCGTGCCTTGGCGCGTGTGCGCTCCATTTTCCAGATGGCCGACGAACTGGAGAGTCTTGCCGATGCCTGCTACAAGGTGGCTCGCAGTGTGGTGCGCCGTCATGAGGTGAATGTTGAGTTCATCGATATGCAGCAGCAGAACATCAATCAGATGCTGGCGCTTACGCACCAGAGTATGGACCTGATGATGCAGCTCCTGCGGAAAAACGACTTGACAGCCGCCGATATGAACCGCGCCTATAATCAGGAGGATCAGGTGAACGGATTGCGCAACCAGTTCCGCGACCAGAACATCGGCAATGTCCAGTCGGGTTCCTATACGTATCAGAGCGGTGTGCTGTACATGGAAATTGTTAGCGGATGCGAGAAGATCTGCGACTATATTATTAATGTAGTAGAGGCTTTGGCAACCCAGAATGACATTCCAGCTCGCGATGGCGAGTAAAAAGCGGCATTTCCTGGCAAAAGAAGTCCTTTTTTGCGAAAAGTCAATGAAAAATTTGGCAATTCGGAAAAATATGCCTATCTTTGCGCTCGCTTAGAATGAAATATTCGGCTCTTGCCCCATGGTGTAATGGTAGCACACCAGATTTTGGTTCTGTTTGACTGAGTTCGAGTCTCGGTGGGGCAACAATCTTTTTAACCTTCTTATGCATCGCCTTTCCTTGTGGAACAGGCGATGCTTCTTTTTGTCTTAGTATGCCTGTTTTTGCCCATTCGGTATTGCCGATATGCCTTAAATCCGGTCTGAAATAAGGCAAATCCGCACAAAAAGCACCAAAAATTAAGTCTTTTTTGCAGATTTTTGGCTTTTTTTGAACAGGTTCGGTTTTTATTCCCTATATTTGCGCTTGAATATATACGTCTGATTCATCAGGAATATTAACTAAAACCATAGAGTTAACCTTATTTTATTACTAACAATTAAAAACTTAATGCACATGAAGAAACTTTTTCTTTCTTTGATGTCTGCTGCATTTGCCTGTTCGGCATTTGCTGGTGCTGTTGTGCCGGAGGGCGAGTACCTGATTGTCAATGTGGAGACTGGCTATTATTTGGCTGGAGGTCTGGATTGGGGCACTCATGCTTGTCTGGTAAGTAAACCACAGTTCTTCAATCTGGCACTTGTTGCTGAAACCGAAGACACTTACACGTTCGATTCTCACCAGTCAAATGGTGGAGATAGCCACTTTCTGGGTTCTGATTTGTATGTTGATGCC
>JAGBQS010000220.1 GCA_017632695.1 Bacteroidales bacterium | reverse complement strand
TTGAAACAGCATCATACGTCCGAGGTCGCCCCATGTCATATAGCCGTCGGCAATAACGCCGCAGAAGGCTATCGGGAAGAAGATGAGAGTATCTACACCTTCACCCACAACGGTCGAGACAATAGCACGCAGCGTAAACCGTCGCTCACCGTCCCTGTTGTGCATCAGTTGCATCACCTTGGCATTGGCCAGCGATCCCCACAGGAAAGAAAGCAACGACGCAGCCAGTACAATCATGGCCATACCGCCATCAATGTGGAAAAGCGTATCGACAGCCAGCGACGATGGATCGTTCTGAACTCCGGGCAAGGCGGCCGCAATTGCTCCGGTCACCACAACGATGAAGTTCATCAGGAATCCCATCACGATAATGCGACGGGCTGCCCTGAATCCATATACCTCAGTGGTAACATCGCCAATAATATAGGTAATAGGGAACAGCAACAGGCCTCCCGTGAAACCGTACGTCAGACGTTTTGAGACGAGAATGTTACTTGCCACCAGACACACACACGATACTACGGCCAACGCCATGTAAAGCGAAGACACCTTGCGGCGCGCCTGGTCCTTGACCCGCGCCTTCCGAGCTTGAAATTTTGCAGACATTTCTTGTTTTTTACGAGGTTTAACCTAGAATACTCGGGCGAGCCAGCGAGGCAAAAAGACTTAGTCTCCCGACGCAGCCATTCCTCCGGTTTGCCAGTAATTTTACTATTTTCGAGGCGCAAAGATACAGTTTTTTTCCTTATCGGCCAAATATTACCTCTGATTTTGCTCATTTTTTGTCCATTCCGGTTCGCAATTCGAAAAAAATTCCTAAATTTGCACCGCATTTGACCAATCCTAAACCCAATAGGCCGATGCTCTCTTATCCATGACAAGAGTATTAGTATCTTTATTGACCTCACTTTTTTGCGGCTGCCTGATGGCCACCGATATCTATACAACCCCGGACAGACCTCTCTACGAGGCGCTGGTGGAGGCTCGCGAGCTTCATCGCCTGGGCGATACGTCGACCGTCACCATTCACCTCTCCGAAGGCAACTATCCTTTGGAACAGACCCTGGTGCTTCGGCCCGAAGACAGCCGGACGCGCCTGGTTGGCGAAGGCGATGTGACCATCAGCGGCGGCATCGAACTGAACAACTGGAAGAAGGAAGGCAGACTGTGGGTTTGCGATGTGCCGGAATTTCACGGACGTCCGCTGGAATTCCGCCAGCTTTACATAAACGGAAAGAAGGCAACCCGCTGCAAAGACGTTTCCGACTGGGACGATATGACGCGTGTACTGAGTCAGGACCGCACCGATAAAGTGCTTTACGTTCCCGTTACACCCATCCTGCAGAAACTGGCCAAAGCGGACATCGGACATGCCGAGATGATATTGCACGAAATGTGGTGCGTATCCGTTTTGCGTATCAGCAGCATCCGGCAGACCGGCGACTCGATGGCGGTCCGCTTCCATCAGCCGGAGGCCGACATCCAGTTCTCGCACCCTTGGCCCAGTCCGCTGTGCCACGACCGGCCGAAAGGCTGGAACGCTTCTCCTTTTTATATAACGAACCACAAGGCTTTGCTCGACCGGCCCGGCGAATGGTTTCTTGACCTGAAGCAACAGAAAGTGTATTACTATCCGCGCAAGGATCTGCAGGCAGGCATCGACGAAACCCGCCGTTTGGACAAGGTCATCGTACCCGTAACCGAAACTTTGGTGGCCGTCGAGGGCACCCTCGACCGTCCTGCCGAAGACATCTCGTTTGAGAATATCCGTTTCGAATACAGCACCTGGCTGCGTCCCTCTTTACAAGGCCACGTACCCTTGCAGGCCGGCATGCCGCTTACCGAAGCCTATAAGCTCAAGCCCAAGATGGAACGCACGGACAATCACAAGCTCGACAATCAGGGCTGGCTGGAACGTCCTGCAGCAGCCGTAAGCGTTAGGGGCGGGCGGCAGATTTCTTTCAGCCATTGCCAGTTTACGCACCTCGGCAGTTCCGGTCTGGATTACGTCTGGGGCACCGAAGGCGGACGCATCTGCAACTGCCAATTCTCCGACATAGCAGGCAACGGCATCGTCGCCGGCACATTCAGCCCGACCGGACTCGAGACCCATCTGGCTTATAACCCGGCAGACCCGCGCGAAGTAGTGAACGGACTGACCATTGAGGGTAACCGGATAACCGGCATCGGCACCGAAGACTGGGGCTGCGTAGCCATTGCTGCCGGCTGTGTATCAAATATCGACATCGCCGGAAACGAGATTTCGGAAGTGCCCTATACCGGCATTTCGATGGGCTGGAGCTGGAACCGGCAGGAAAGCTGCATGCACCATAACCGGGTTCGCAACAACCACATCTTCCGCTTTGCCAAACACATGTACGACTGTGCCGCCATCTATACCTTAGGCAACCAGCGCGACACAGAGATTACCGGCAACCGCATTCACGACATCTGCACGCCCCCGTATGCCCACGATCCGGACCATTGGTTCTGGCTGTACACCGACGAAGGCTCGTCGAACATCCATGTGCACGATAACGACTGTCCGTCGGACAAGTTCCTGCAGAACGCCTGCGGACCGGGCAACGTCTGGGAAAATAACGTCAATCCGAAACCAACCGAATCATCAACAAGATAAATAAATCATTCATCAAAATGACTTCTGAAGAACTCATCCTACAATGCGAAAAGAACCGCAAGAGGCTCTTGGAAGTGGTCTATAATGCAAAAGCCGGCCACATTGGCGGCGATCTGTCGTGTCTGAACGTAATGACCGCCCTTTACACCCGAATCATGAACATCAGCCCCAGTCAGGTAAACGATCCGGACCGCGACCGTTTCATCCTCAGCAAGGGACATTGTGTGGAATCGCTCTACACCGTGCTCGAAAGCCGCGGATTCATCAAACCCGAACTGGTAAATACCTTAGGACGCTTCGGAAGCGTACTGAGCGGTCACCCGACCATCGAGGTTCCCGGCATCGAGGTCTGCTCAGGCGCCTTAGGACACGGTCTGAGCATCGGTGTAGGTATGGCCATTGCCGCCAAGATGGACAAACGTCCGTACAGGACTTTCGTACTGATGGGCGACGGCGAGCAGGGTGAAGGCTCCATCTACGAAGCCGCTATGGCAGGCAACCAGTACAAGCTGGACAATCTGGTAGCCATCATCGACCGCAACCACCTGCAGATCAGCGGAAATACCGAAGACGTCATGGCCCTCGACAGCATCCGGGAGCGCTGGAGCGCCTTCGGCTGGGATGTGAAGGAAATGAACGGCGACGATATGGAAAGCATTCTCGACACATTTGACGGCATTGATTACGCCAACCGGAAGCCCCATCTGATTGTCAGCCAGACCACCAAAGGCAAGGGTGTAAGCTATATGGAAAACGTAGCCAGCTGGCATCATGGCATGCCGGACGAAGAACAGTATCAGCAGGCAATGGCCGAAATCAGTGCCCGCATCGAAGTGTTGGAGAAGGCATTGAATGCCTGATTGAAGAATGAATGTAAATCTGTAAATTGAACGCTATGAAAGCTTGCAGAAAAAGTTTTACCGATACCTTGCTGGCATTGGCCAAAGAGGATAAAGATATAGTTGCCGTTACTACCGATGCCCGAGGTTCCGTCACGTTGGGCGACTTTGCCAAGGAACTGCCCGGACAGTTTGTGGAATGCGGCATTGCCGAACAGGATGCCGTGGGCATCAGCGCCGGTCTGGCCCATTCGGGCAAGAAGACCTTTGTGTGCGGTCCCGCCTGCTTCTATGTAGCCCGCAGTCTGGAACAGGTAAAGGTCGATCTGGCCTACAGCCGTAATCCCGTAACCATTCTGGGCGTAAGCGGCGGTGTAGCCTACGGCGCCTTGGGTGCCACCCACCATTCGCTGCACGATATGGCCGTACTGCGCTGTTTCCCTGCCATGAGTATCTGCCTGCCCGCCGACGAACGTCAGACAGCCAGGCTGGTCAAGATTCTGGTGGATTACCCGCAGGCCTGCTATGTCCGTGTAGGTCGCGCTGCCGTTCCCGACGTGTACGAAGACGATAACTTCCCGTTTGAGGTCGGCAAGGCCAACATGTTGCAGGACGGCTCCGACCTGACCATCATCGCTACGGGCGAAACCATCTATCACGCCAAGCAGGCCGGCATCGAGCTGGCCCGTCAGGGCGTCAGCACCCGCGTACTCGACATGGCCTGGATCAAGCCCTGCGACAAAGAGGCCATCCTGAAGGCAGCCCGCGATACCAAACGCATCATCACCGTCGAAGAGCACAGCCAGTTCGGCGGTCTGGGCGCCATGGTTTGCGAGATTCTGTCAGAGAACCCGGTTCCCGTCCGTATTCTGGGCATACCGGACGAAGACGTGATTCACGGCACGAACAAGGAAATCTTCCACCACTACGGCATCGACACCGAAGGCATCGTGAAGAGTGCACTCAGCTTCGTCAATAAATAAGCGCGTTACAAATACATCCTATGCATAAAATCATAGCCATCGACCAGAGTACCAGCGGCACCAAACTGATGCTCTTTACCGAGGACCTTCAGATGCAGAAACGCATCAACAAGGCCCATCGGCAATATTATCCGAAACCCGGTTGGGTGGAACACGACGCCGAAGAGATTTACCGGAATGTGGTGGACGGCATCCGCGAACTGCTTGCCGGTGAACCTCAAGACCTCAAAACCTCAGAACCTGACAACCTCAGTCTGGCCATCACCAACCAGCGCGAAACGTTGGTAGTCTGGAACCGGCTCACCGGCCGGCCGATTGCCAACGCGGTTGTCTGGCAATGTATGCGAGGCGCCGACATCTGCACGCGGCTCAAGGAAGCCGGCAAAGGCCCGCTGGTTCAGGAAAAGAGCGGACTGATCATCGACCCGTACTTCTCGGCAAGCGGTGCCAAATGGCTGCTCGATAACGTACCGGGAGCCAGAGCCGAAGCCGACCGTGGCAATCTCCTGATGGGAACCATCGAGAGCTGGCTCATCTGGAGGCTCACCAAAGGCAAGCGTCATGTAACCGATGTGACCAATGCCTCGCGTACGCTTCTGATGAACATCCATACCCTGCAATGGGATCCCGATCTGCTCGACCTGTTCACCATTCCTGCCACGATGATGCCCGAGATTCTTCCGTGCGACAGCATCTTCGGCGAAACCGACATCGAAGGCATCCTGCCCGAACCGATTCAAATAGCAGGCGTGCTGGGCGACAGTCACGGAGCCCTTGCCGGACAGATGTGCTTTGAGGAAGGATTGGGCAAGGCAACCTACGGAACCGGATCGAGC
Source organism: Bacteroidales bacterium (assembly GCA_017632695.1). Taxonomy (GTDB): domain Bacteria; phylum Bacteroidota; class Bacteroidia; order Bacteroidales; family UBA3663; genus Liminaster. The sequence goes on along the minus strand of JAGBQS010000220.1, from coordinate 553 downwards.
GTCATGGTAAACATCGGTGAGAAGTTCAGCACGGCACCGGGCGGACTGGTTACCAGCGTGGCGTTTGCCGCCCAAGGCAAGTGTTTCTATGCCTTCGAGGGAAACATCCATTGTACCGGAGCCACCTTGAAATGGCTGCAGGACCAGCTTCAGCTCATCTCCTCGCCTGCCGATGTGGAACCTGCCGCACAGGCCGTTCCCGACAATGGCGGAGTCTATCTGGTTCCTGCCTTTGCCGGACTGGGTGCCCCGTGGTGGAATCCGGAAGCCCGTGCCGCCATCGTCGGCATGAGTCTGGCCACTACCCGTAGCCACATCCTTCGGGCAGCCCTTGAGAGCATCGGCTATCAGGTGAACGATCTGGTGAAGGCTATGACCGACGAGGCAGGCATCCGGCTGAAGGAACTCCGCGTGGACGGCGGACCGACCCGGAATGCTACTCTGATGCAGTTCCAGGCCGACCTGCTGGGCACACCCGTCAACTGCTCGGATGTAGAAGAGGCCAGCGCCCTCGGAGCCGTTGTCATGAACGTACTGGCACGGGGTGTGTACG
>JAGBQS010000019.1 GCA_017632695.1 Bacteroidales bacterium | reverse complement strand
TCTTTTCGGCCTGCTCCCACACGTGACGCAGCACATAGTGGGAAGGGCTTTCCCCATTGGGGGTGATGATGGAAGGCGGTAGCATGACTACGGCTTCCTCCAGCTTCTCGTTGTTGGTAAGCGGCTGTCCGGCAACGATGTCCAGTTCCCGGTGGACGCTTTGCTGGCCGATGCACGAATATTCGACCTTCAGTTTGCCGGCAGGCAGTTCATCGAGGAAATAGTCGCCGTTCTGGTTGGCCGATGTGCCCCGGTTCAGCGAAGGGATATACACTGTAGCAAAAGCGCAGGGGGTGCTGTCGTTCTGCATGATGCGTCCCTGGAGGAATTCGGCCGACAGATGCATGCAGGTAATCATCGAAATAAAGAGTACGAAAAGGGATTTCTTCATAAGTTGAGGATTTGAATATGTAACGCAGCCGCAAAGTTAGTCTTTTTCTGAATATAAATTCTTTTTTTGTCATCTTTTTTATAATTCTCAGCTATTTGCCGTCCGTTTCGCTCCAAAAAACAATCTTTTTTAAAGCAAAAATGACAATCGTTTCATAAAATAACTTATCTTTGCGGAAAAATAAATATTCATGGCCAATCTTAAAACCCTGTTCAAGGATACCGCCATTTACGGTATCAGCAGCATAGCAGCCCGTTTCATCAATTATCTTCTGGTGCCCATCGAGACGTATGTCTGGGCGGCAGGCGGCGGCGAGTTCGGCATCATCACCAATGTCTATTCGTACATCGGCCTGCTGATTGTGATCCTAACCTTCGGTATGGAAACCACCTTCTTCCGTTTTGCCAACAAAGACGATGAGAATGCCCAGATGGTATATTCGACGGCTTTGAGGATGGTGGGAGCGGTGGCATTGGTCTTTGCCGTACTGGTGTTCCTGTTCCTCGACCCGATCACCTCGTGGATGGGCTATTCGGAACATAAATGGTACATCGGCAGTATGGCGCTCTGCGTAGCCATCGATGTCTGGTCGTGCATCCTTTTCGATTATCTCCGTTACAAGCACCAGCCGCTGAAGTTTGCTGCCTACAAGGTGTTTAACATCCTGCTGAATGTTTCGACGCTGAGCCTGTTGCTGCTGGTATTGCCGCACTATGATGTCCGTATACCCGGTCTTTACAATGAGGCAGGCGTGCCCGACGTAGGTTTGGTGTTCTATGTGAATCTGTTCTGCTCGGTAGTTACCACGCTGCTGCTTTTCAAGGAAATGAAGTGGGTGACCTACGGCTTCGACCGGGGTCTGTGCCGGCGTATGCTGTCGTACACCTGGCCGATGCTGATACTGGGTCTGGTGGGACAGCTGAACCAGAACGCTTCGGCCATTCTGTTCCCCTTCTTCTACGACGGTTCGGAACAGGAAGCCCGGGCGCAGTTAGGTATCTACGGAGGCTGTATCAAGATTGCCATGATTATGGTGATCATTACTCAGGCATTCCGTTTTGCGTACGAGCCGTTTGTGTTCGGCAGCAAGTCGGCCGATAAGAAAGAGACCTACGCCAATGCGATGAAGTACTACATCATCTTTACGCTGCTGGCGTATCTGTGCGTGATGGGATATATGAATGTACTGCGTTTCCTGGTCGATTCGTCGTATTGGGAGGGTCTGTCGGTAATACCCATCGTGATGGCAGCCGAACTGATGTTCGGAATTTACTTCAACCTGAGTTTCTGGTACAAGCTGACCGATAAGACCATCTGGGGCGCCTACTTCTCCGGTTTGGGCTGTCTGGTGCTGATTCTGATGGACGTTCTGCTGATACCTAAGTTCAGCTACATGGCTTGTGCATGGGCAGGATTTGCCGCCTACGGCATCAGCATGGTGGCATCGTACATTTTCGGACAGAAATACTATCCCATCAATTACCCGCTCAAGCGGATACTGGCGTATGCGCTGCTGACAGTTATTCTGTTTGTAGGCATCAACGAGTCTAACCAGCGTCTGCCGATGATTCCTGCCATGCTTGTCAATACCCTCCTGATCGGTGTGTTCGTCGCTTATGTCGTGAAGAAGGATTTCCCGCTCAGTTCGCTGCCGGTAGTCGGGAAGTTCTTTGGAAAGGGTAAAGTTTAAAGGGTAAAGAGTAGAGAGTAAAGAGTAGAGAGTAAAGGGTAAAGAGTAATGTAGTTTGAACCGGTAGTTAGCGGGTGTTACAGGAGATAGCTAACTCCCGTTAATTCCACCAGCATAGGTAACTACATTACTCTTTACCCTTTACTCTTTACTCTCTCAAAAGAATCAGCGGGTAACGATGTCGACTTCGATATTGAAGATCTTGGCAACCTTCACGATGGTATCGATGTGACGGCCCACAGCTGCTGCCATGTGGTGTGTAGGACCGGCTTCGCTCCAACGGTTGCAGAACTCGCGGGCTCCGATGCTGAAGCGTGTACGCATGTTGGTATCGCCGAACATGAAGATAGGACCTTCCTCGTTAACGCCTTCGGCCACAACGAACTTGAATACACCGTTCTTGTCCTGCGTGATGGCCAGATAGGTAACAGGACCTGTAGGAGGATAGAACTGGGTGAGGTAACCGCCGCCGGCCTTTCCGTGGAATACAGGCACAATCTTCATGGTTGGCTTGTGAGCCTGCGAGATGTCGAAGTCGCCGGAACCGGAGTGTCCGATGATGCAGATATCCTTCGGGAAGTCGATGGAGTACATTTCGGCCAGTGTGCCTGTGCCCGAAATGGTCTTCAGGATCGACATCGCCATAGCCACCTTCATGTCGCCCTCAACGGCGCAGGCAGTATGCTGCTTGATGAGCATCGAGAATGCAGGAATCAGCATCGAATCGAGCTTGCCGGCAATACCCTGTGCGAAACCGTCGTAGTGAGAGGCAATCATGCCGAGCTTCTCGTCCTTGACCCACTGCTCGAAGGCAACTACATACTTGGCCATATCCCAAACCTTCTCACTGGTACCGCCGCCTTCAATCTCGAAGGTGTCGAGAATATCCTGAGCCTTAGCACGGATGGCAGCCTCGTCGGTGATGTTGTCGGCAATAGCCCACATCTTTTCCCAGTCGAACTGCTTGGTGTAAACAAACATGCGGTGATAAAGGTTGGTCTCGTCGATGTAGAGGTCCATCATGCCCGGATAAGGACGGCCGATCTGTGCGATGTTGGTATCGCGGAAACGGCGGCGTACCTGAGCTGCGCGGCACCAGTCCTCGATTTCGGCCTGAGCACCCGGATCG